>JAZLDW010000042.1:0-53402 GCA_045614945.1 Clostridia bacterium
ATTGACTACTTCAGTATCGCTACGTTATTTTTTATTTAAAGAGTCCGATAATATAATCGTATAAATTAAATTTTACTACAACGCCTGCAAATACAATAGAAACCATGCTGAGCAGCTTTATAAGAATGTTTACAGATGGACCGGCAGTATCCTTAAACGGATCACCAACAGTATCGCCAACAACGGCTGCCTTGTGGTTTTCAGAGCCTTTTCCGTTGTAATTTCCGGCTTCTATATACTTCTTTGCGTTATCCCATGCGCCGCCCGAGTTTGCCATCATAATTGCAACAACAAAGCCTGAAACAAGTGCGCCGGCGAGCATTCCTACAACGCCGTTTGCACCAAGAACAAAACCAACGATAATTGGAGCAACGATACCAAGAGCTGCGGGAACAATCATTTCGCGAAGAGATGAGCGCGTGCAGATGTCAACGCAAGTTGCGTAGTCTGCCTCAGCTTCGCCTTGCATAAGTCCTGTAATTTCTTTGAATTGACGACGAACCTCAACAACAATTTTTTGCGCCGCGCGGCCAACTGCTTGCATTGTAAATGCACTAAAGAGGAAGGGGAGCATCGCGCCGATAAACAAACCGATAAGAACAGGAGTGTTGGTAAGTGCAAGATCAAGATAACCCTCTTCGAACTTGTCGGTGTAAGAAACTATCAAGGCAAGAGCAGTAAGAGCTGCACTTCCGATTGCAAATCCTTTGCCGGTAGCTGCGGTTGTGTTGCCAAGAGAGTCGAGGGCATCTGTACGGTTGCGGACCTCAGAGGGAAGCCCTGCCATCTCGGCGATACCACCTGCATTGTCTGCGACAGGACCATAGGCATCGGTTGCAAGAGTGATACCAAGGGTTGAAAGCATACCAACTGCAGAAATACCTACGCCGTAGAGTCCCTGTGCAAAACTTGTTGCACCGCCTGATGCAAAGTAACTCACAAAAACTGAAATAGCGATAATTATAACAGGGATAGCGGTCGAGTTCATACCAAGTGCAAGACCATCAATGATGATTGTTGCCGAGCCTGTTTCTGAAGAACCCGAAAGCTTCTGGGTTGGCTTGTATGAGTCGGATGTATAATATTCGGTGAAATAACCGATCAGTACGCCGGCAAGAAGACCTGAAACAACTGCCCAGAAAACACCCTTGTGGTCAGGGATGAGTGTGTATATCAGAATTGCTGATGCAACAGCTGAGATTATAGAGCTTATATAAGTTCCGCGTCTTAGTGAACCAAGAAGGTTTTTCTGAGATGCACCTTCTTTTGTGCTTACAAAAAAGGTACCTATAATAGATGCAATAATACCAATTGCGGCAATAAGCATAGGAACAATTATACCATTCATTCCAAGCCCTGCTGCGGCAGCGAGAGCGCCGGCTGAAATAACAGAACCAACATAAGATTCATAAAGGTCAGCGCCCATACCTGCAACGTCCCCAACATTGTCACCAACATTATCTGCGATAACTGCAGGGTTTCGTGGGTCATCCTCGGGGATGCCTGCTTCTACCTTACCAACAAGGTCTGCACCAACATCAGCAGCTTTTGTAAAGATACCGCCGCCAACTCTTGCGAAAAGAGCCATTGAACTTGCGCCCATACCAAAGGTAAGCATAGCTCCTGTAATGGCGGAAGGATCATTGCCATAGAAGGATTTAAGGATTAAAAACCAAACGCCGATATCAAGAAGACCAAGACCTACAACTGTAAGACCCATAACAGTACCGCTTGAGAATGCAATCTTAAGACCTTTGTTAAGACCTTCTTTTGCACCATTTGCAGTTCTGCTATTTGCGTAGGTAGCTATCTTCATTCCAATAAAGCCAGAAAGACCTGAGAAAAATCCGCCGCTTAAAAATGCAAACGGAACAAAGGCTGTAAGAGCACCAAATGATGCCATTACAATCAAAATTATAAGCATCACAATAAAGAATATAGAAACTGTCATATACTGACGCTTAAGATACGCCATTGCTCCTGTGCGAATTTTAGCTGCAATGTTTGCCATTTCAGAGGTTCCCTCAGAGCGCGTCTTTACCCAGAAGAACTTGTACGCTGCAAATGAAAGCCCAAGTATAGCAGCAACCAGGACAAGTATGGCAGAAGATGTTGAATAATCCATTGTTTAAATCCTCCCTAAAAATAATATAAGAATAAATTTTCTTATGAATTTATAATATTTTACAAAAAAGTTGTAACTTATATTATATAACCATAAAATTCCTGTGTCAAGAAAAAATTGCACAAGAATGTAAATAATGTATAAAAGTATTATTACAATTTCACTGAATAATTTATGCGCTAGCGGTAAAAATATTTAAAGAAAAATAAATTATTACAATCAAAGAGAAAGGAGAGAAGGAAATGGATGCACTTGCGCTTATACTTGTTATTGTAGGTGCTCTCAACTGGGGAAGCATCGGCATATTCGGGTTTGATATTGTTGGCTCACTTTTTGGGGGTCAGTTATCCGTTCTTAGCAGAATTATTTTCACAATTGTAGGGCTTGGCGGATTATGGGCGATAACATTCTTCTTTAAGGAGAAGGTTCTAAATAAAAGAAACGACTAAAGTCCGAAATAACGCATAAAAAGCCTCTTTTTGTACAAAAAAGAGGCTTTTTTTAATTTTTTATTAATATTTTTTAATAAAACCCTTGATTTTTTAGAAAAGTTAGTTTAAAATTATAGAGACTGTAATATAAATTTAATATAATATGTTAAATTTATGGAGGAAACCTAATGAATTACAGTCAGAAGAAATCCGGGAAAATGCCTTCAAAACTTGTTGGCGGCATAGCAAAAGCATTGTTTGTAATGGTTGCAGCACTGTGGTTTTGCGACGGTGTTTGTTTGCCTGCAAACGATGCAACTGTTTCGGCAGGAATCGTGATGGTGGATGCGTATGAAAAGGCGTCAGATAACGGAATTGTTGTGCCGGAAGATAAATCGGATGAAGAAAGCTTTATTAACCCAACGGAGGGTGTGCTTACATCTGATTTCGGTTTGAGGGACGGCAAAAATCATGACGGGATAGATATCGGCGCACAAACAGGAACCGGAATTTATGCGGCCGCAAGTGGAGTGGTTACCTATGCAGGTGTGGTTGACGGATATGGAAATTATATTATAATCGACCACAAAAACGGATACGAAACGGCTTATGCTCATTGTGATGAGATTTTGGTCTGTGAAGGTGACAGTGTTGAGCAAAGTCAGCTGATTGCGTATATGGGTAGCACAGGCAGAAGCACAGGTCCGCACCTTCATTTTGAAGTCAAGCATTACGGAAAGTTTTGTGACCCGCTTGATTTCGTGATTTACTAAAGCTAATTTAATAACCAAAGGGGTTGTAAAAATTGGGTAAAAAGATACTTGTTGTAGATGATGAGAAAAATATTGTAGATATTTTAAAACTGAACCTTCAGCAGGAGGGTTATACAGTTTTTGAGGCATATGACGGTGCAGAGGCTGTAGAGAAGGCCCTTACATCAAAGTCAGAGGAAAAGCCTGACCTTGTTCTGCTTGATGTTCGGTTGCCCGAGATGAACGGATTTGAAGTGTGCAAGAAAATTCGCGAAACATCATCGGTTCCTATTATTATGGTTACTGCTGCGCATAAAGAAGAAGTAGACAAGGTTTTAGGCCTTGAAATCGGTGCTGATGATTATATCACTAAGCCCTTTAGTATGAGAGAGCTTTTGGCAAGAGTGAGAGCAAATATGCGTCGCACAGAGATAGAACCTGTCAGACCTGATGAGGTTGAAATTATTGAAGTTGGTTGCTTCAAACTCGACTGTAATCGATATGAACTTTACAAGAGCGAAAAGCTTATTGACCTTACTGTGCGTGAGTTTGAGCTTATTAAGTTCTTGTCAGCTCAACCCAACAAGATTTATTCAAGAAAAAATTTGCTTGAATATGTATGGGATTATGAGTATTACGGCGATGTGAGAACTGTCGATGTTACGGTGCGCCGTGTGAGAGAAAAGATAGAGGATGATCCATCACAACCCAGACATATTATGACCAAACGCGGAGTTGGATATTACTTCGCACTTTAAAATTTAAATCTTAAGTATGCAACACAATTGTAGATATGACTGCAAAAGTCAGTCATATCAGTTGATGTTGCATACTTTTTTGTTTTACAAGGGGGAAAGTGCATGCAAAACATTACTGTTATAGCTGTTGGCAAAATAAAGGAAAAGTATTTTGCAGATGCGATTTTGGAGTATTTAAAACGACTTGGCAGATATTGTAACTTAAACATCGTAGAGGTTAAGGACGAGCCTACACCTGACAACCCAACTGAAAGAGAAAAGGCTATGGTGCTTGAGAAAGAAGGAGCAAAAATAGCAGAGAAAATACCAAAGAGCGGATGCGTTGTCGCGCTTTGTATAGAGGGGCGGGAATATGACTCTGTGGGATTTTCGGATTTTATTGAAAAAGCATCCATAGAAGGCGGAGGAAACATCACTTTTATAATTGGTGGTTCGATGGGGATTTCCGAGGAAATAAAGAGGCGTGCTAACTATAAAATCAGCTTTTCAAGAATGACTTTTCCCCATCAATTGATGAGGGTAATTTTGCTCGAGCAAACCTATCGTGCCTTTAATATTTCAAATGGTGGAAAATACCATAAATAGAGGTGAATTTTAATATTTTTTGGTGAATATATACTATATTTTTTTGGTTATTTTTGATAAAATTAAAATGTAGAAAACTAGTAAAATTTACGGTCGTAAATCGGTGCTGTAAAACATGTTTTTGCGCAAAAAAATAATTTTGTAAAAATTGTAAAAATATAAAATCAACCTAAACGAAAAGGGGTATTTATTATGGCAAACGAAGTAAAGTACGGAGTAAGACGCGACGGCTCTTATTACACAAGGGTAGAGTGGACAAATGTTACAGAGAAGGATCCGACTTTTTGGGTAAACAACATTATTGATGATGATTTAACCAGAAACGGTGGTACTTGGGGGGCAAATTCTGAGACAACTGCTGATGTTGTTCTTGGCTTCTTTGGTGAAGAGCAGATGATTTCCAGTTTTAAGTTTTATAAAAATGTGGGTATTGACATCAGTGTTCTTGAAGAACTTGCAAAGGTTGTTAACATTTATGTAAGCAACACAGATGAACCAAGAAATCTCCGCAGAGAGGGAGAGGATATCAATTCTGTTGCATGGCAGAAAGTTGCAAGCATGGATGTAATCAAAGAAGAAGGTTGGCAGGAGGTTGTTCTCGACAACCCTGTTGCTGCAAAGTATGTCAGAATTGAACTTTGCGAGAATTTCTGTGATGCATCAAACTTTATACCTTGGATAGAAATCAGCGAGGTTAAAATTTACGGTTAAGAAGTAATCGGAGAGAATTTATGAAAATCGATAAAATCAGATTTAAGGATATAGAGGGTGTTTGCGTAACCACTGAAAAACTGTGCCTCACATACCTGCCCGATAACGGCGGGAAACTTGTTTCGATAAAGGACAAGAGCGGCAGAGAATGGCTTGCACAGGATGAAAACCCTCACTACATACCAATCAGACTCGGAGACTCTTATGTTGAGGGTGAAGTGTCGGGCGCAGATGAAATGTTCCCGACTATTGACCCTTGTGTGTGCGATGGATATGAGTATCCATGTCATGGTGAGGTGTGCAGAGTGTCTCACAGTTTTGAGGAATCCGAGGGCAGAGCGGTGATGACTTATACTTCGGCAGAGTGCGGATATAAGTACACAAAAACAGTGTCCGAAAACATTGACGGCGGTGGTTGTGTTGAGTACACGATTGAAAATCTTAGAGATACCGAACTCCCGTGTTTGTGGGCGCTTCATACAATGTTTGCAGCGACTGATGGCGGCAGAGTTTTTGCGGGAATCGGACAGGAAGAGACGATAGAAATTATGTTTGATGAGACAAACAGATTTGGAAAGCGCGGAGATGTTTTAAAGCTTGATGGGCAATCCCTTATATCTTCTCCTTTTGTTCCGGGAGGCGAAGCGTACAAGTACTACCTGACCGACAAACTCAGAGAAGGATATTGCGGGTATTTTGATGAAAAGGCAGGAGCGGGCATAAAGCTTTCTTACGACCCAAATGCGCTCCCATATCTTGGCGTGTGGATGAACAACGGTGGCTTTAAAAATATGTATAATGCGGCGGTTGAACCCTGTAATATTCCATATGACACACCAGTTGAGGCGGGCAAGAGAGGTATAAACTTTGCTATTTTGCCAAAAAGTAAAATTTCGTTTAAAATCGACATAGATTTTGTTTCGGAGTATATATTTTAACTTTTGTGCATTTTGTAGGTGAATACCATATAATTGTTGGTGAATTTTATATATATTTAGTTATACTATTGGTGTATAATATATAATATATCATAGGTGTATTGTGAAATTTGTGGAGGTAATGACAGATGGAAATTAACTTTAAAGGCAAAACAGTTGTTATAACAGGTGCAGCTGGCGGCCTTGGAAGGGCGATGGTCGAAGCTTTCGCTCAGAGCGGTGCAAATGTTGTAGCCTGTGACATCAAAGGGTGCACAGAATATGCAAAGACACTATGCAAAGAGGGCTATAATGCTCTTGGACTTGATTTTGATCTGACTGACCGTGCAGCTGTAATTGGTGCGGTAGAGTCTGTAAAAAATACATATGGCAAGATAGATGTTCTTGTCAACAATGCTGGCATAAATGTAGGCCCCGACCAAAGGAATGCTATCGAGAACTTCTCGGACGAGTGGTGGGATAAAATTCAGGATGTGGACCTTGGCGGCGTATACAACCTCAGTAAGGCTGTGATTCCTGCCATGGGAGAGGGTGGCTCAATTGTAAATATCAGCTCAGTTGTCGGTATAAACCCACTGCGTAATCAGTGCTCTTTTGCAGCTGCAAAGGCAGGGGTTAACAACTTGTCAAGAGCGATGGCGCTTGAACTTGCACCAAAGAAGATTAGAGTTAATGTGGTTGCACCCGGCTCGGTTGGTATCGCAATCACTAATGAACTTTGGAAGGATGACAAGATTATGCAAGGCTTACTTGCTCACATTCCGATGAGCAGACAAGCAATTCCCAAGGAGATTGCAGACGCGGTTATGTTCCTTTCGTCAGATGCAGCAAGTTATATCACAGGCGTAATTCTTCCGGTTGACGGTGGATGGACTGCGGGCGGATTTATGAGAGATTTTTAAGAGGGAGATTGCGATATGAAATTTGCAAATGATATCAGAGGTCTAAATGTTCCGGAAAACAGCGTTGGTGTTTTCTGGGCGGGTCAGGCAGGATTTATTATAAAGACTCCTGAAGGTAAGCTGATTGGGATTGACCTTTATCTATCAAACTGCTGCGAGAGGTATTTCGGTTTCAAGCGAGTGCTTCCGTATATACTTCAGCCCTATGATGTTGAGTTTGATTACATAGTTTCAACGCATGCGCACTATGATCACTTCGATATTGATGCTGTTCCGATGCTGATGAGCGACAAGACACAACTTATTGCGGCTTATGATGTAAAGGCAGAGTGCGAAAAGCTCAACATAGTAGAAAAGGTAACATACATAAAGGTGGGAGATGAGGTTTCAGTAGCCGGCGTGACTATAAAGGCTGTGCCTTGTGATCACGGTGCAGATACTCCTGATGCAATCGGTCTTTTGATAAGTGTAAATGGTTATAAGATATATATAGCAGGCGATACTTGCTATCGCGGTGATAACTTTGCAAATCCTGAACTCAATGGGGTTGATTTGTTTATACCGCCCATTAATGGTGCTTTTGGCAACATGGATTCAGTCGATGCTGCAAAGGCGGCAGGAGACATAGAAGCAAAACTTACGGTGCCTTGTCATTTCTGGAACTTCTGTGAGCATTACGGAAATCCGGGACAGTTTATTGATGAGATGAAAAACAGGGGTCAAAATTATTATATAATGAGACCGGGCGAGGGAATGCTGCTTTCTAAATAGCACAAAAATCAGGAGGATTGAAAATGAAAGTTTTAGTTATAGAAAAACCGCATGACGCAAAAATCGTAGAGATGGAGACTCCAAAAGCAACAGGTGACCTTGCGCTTGTAAAGGTTGCGCGTGCAGGTATCTGTGCGACGGATGTGTCGATATACACAGGTGAGTCAAGTTTTGTAAGAGATGGGTCAATAAAATATCCAATCCGTATTGGACACGAGTGGTCAGGCGTTATTGAATCTGTTGGTGAAGAAGTTAAAAACTTCAAGCCCGGTGACAGAGTTGTGTCAGACAGCGGCGTAGCCTGTGGAAAGTGTCAGGCGTGCAAAGACGGCGTCTATGCGGATTGTAAAGAAATTAAATCGGTCGGCACTGTAAACACATGGGATGGTGCTTTTGCACAATACATACTGATGCCTGAGCGTCATCTTTTCCGTGTACCTGATAATGTTACACTTGACGAGGCTGCTCTTATAGAGCCTATGGCAATTGCTTATGATGCTTTCCGTGATGTTAAGATTAACAAGGACACAGTTGTTGCAGTAATCGGTACTGGTGCTATCGGTATGGCGTCTGTGTGGTTTGCAAGAAGTTTTGGCGCTGAAAAGGTAATTATGGTTGGCAGAAGAAACAACAAGCTTCAGAAGGCTATAGAGATTGGCGCAACACATACAATCAACAGCCGCGAGGTTGACCCGATTGAAGCAATCAAGGGCATGACTGACGGCAAGGGGGCTAACCTGATAATAGAAACATCAGGCTCTGACCAGGCACTCCTTCAGGCGGTAGATATGATTGCAAGTTACGGAGTTATTTCGCTTATCAGTTTTTATGAGAAGCTCCTCAACGACCTGCCAATTGACAGCCTTGTACTCAGATGCGTTACAATGAAGGGTGCAGCCGGCGCGTTTGGTAATCCTGGAAAGGTTGCAGAGATTATATCAAAGAGCGATATCAGTCTTGAGCCGCTTATCAGCCACAGAACAAAATTTGAGGATTGCCTTGACTTCTTTGAAAATGCTGATAAGTATCAGCAGGAGAAAATTAAAGTAATGGTTGAATTTGACTAATAAAAATAGGGGCGTACCCTACGCCCCTATTCATTAAAATCAAGTCCTTTGAGGTGACCGCTCTTTAAATACTGATAAGGCGTTTTGCCAAAGGACCGTTTGAAAACCTGAATGAAATTTGAAGTATCCGAAAATCCACATTGAGATGCGACGGAGGATACGGGAGTATTGTTTTTTAGCAAGGTCAGCGCAGCAGACAAACGTTTGCGCTTGATATACTCGGTTGGTGAGAGATTTAAATATCTCTTAAAGTGCCTCTCAAGGGTGTTGATGCTTACATAGATGTCTGATGCCAGAGAAGCAACCGATATTGGTTGCTGATATGAAGTGTTGATAACATCAAGCACCTTTGCCAAATTATCGGGGATAACTTTTGGAATTTCAGTATGCCTGCTTATGTTGTTATCCTGAATGATTTGTAAAATCCGGAGGAAGTGACAGACAGACTCTATTTCAGATATATCTGACGACTGCATCAGCTTGTCAAGATGATTCACCATTGCAGAGGTTGTTTCGTTGCTAAGGGTAATACAGTTGTTTTTCCCTTTTTCTCTTTCGATAAACGGAGTCAGAAGATTTTTGTTTCCAGCACAAGAGAAGTGAAGACAATAATGGTCGTGTTCTAAATTCTTGTGGTATATACAATGGTGATACTCAAAAGGTCTTGTTATTATAACAGTCCCTCTTGATACCGGGTATGTATTGTTTTCTACAACAAAGGAGACATCACCGCTGAGGTTAAAGTAAATCTCAAAATACTCGTGAATATGCAGTTGAGGTTCCTTTTCAACAGGAAATCCGTGAGGGTTTCCGTGAGTGATAGAAATAGAAAACTTGTTAAGTGCAGGAATTTCTATGTTGTGATATTGATTTATCATAATTATCGCTCCTTATGCAAATGTTCAAATAAAAGTAAAATTCGACACGATATGTGGTTAAAATACCATATATTTATATAAAAGTCAATACAAATATAAAAAATTCAATTATACAAGTGTTGTAAATTGCATATATTTTTGGTTTTTGAGTAAAAACATGTAATATTATGTAATATGTAGTAAAAATTAGGAGGAATACATAATGGATAAACTAAAGCCACTCGTAGTTGATGTTGACAAGGTAATGCCGCTTTCATTTGGCGACAGCTATGATTCAAGAATGATTCTTGACCACGAAATCACAGGTCGCGATAATGTAATTCAAATGAATCACGGTACAGTTAAAGCGGGTTATGCATTGGGCGGTGCCGCACACGAAGAAGACGAGATTTATTATATTTTAAGCGGTCATGGCAAGTTAAAGCTTGACGAAAATATCGTGGATGTATATGCAGATCAGGTTATATTTATTCCTGCAGGCTGCTTCCACGCACTTGATAACTCACAATCTGACGAGGATTTAAAAATTCTTACATTCTGGAGAGATTACAGATTCAACGATGCTTATGAGGAGAGAATTAAGCAGTGGGGAACCTCTTATAGAACAGTTGACGAAAAATAGGAGAGTTAATAAAATATATACATTGTAGCTTTGATAAAAGTTGCAGGATTTAGACGGCAATTATTATTTTACTAAAACGAAAAGTATTAAACAACAATAATATAGAAACGGAGTAATTATAATGAAAGATTTAAACAAGTACATAGACCATACTATACTTAAGCCTTTTGCATCGAAAGAGAATGTTAAAAAGCTTTGCGAAGAGGCGAAAGAACACAACTTTGCATCAGTTTGTATCAATCCATATCGTATTGCTTACGCAAAGGAACTTTTAGAAGGTACAGATGTTAATATCTGTACAGTTATTGGTTTCCCTCTTGGAGCAAACACTACTGCTACAAAGGTTTTTGAAACTGAAAACGCATATGAGCTCGGATGTGAAGAGTTCGATATGGTTATAAATGTCGGCGCACTTAAAGACAAGGATTATGATTTTGTAAGAGAAGATATAAAGGCAGTTGTAGAAGCTGCGAAAGGCAAGTGCGTAAAGGTTATTATTGAGACAGGACTTCTTACAAAAGAGGAAATAGCAATTGCATCAAAACTTTCTGCAGAAGCAGGTGCACACTTTGTTAAGACATGTACAGGTTTCTCAGATGGCATTGCACAGGTTGAGGATGTTATTATTATGAAGGAAAATGTTCCAGCAGATGTTGAGGTTAAGGCTTCTTCTGGCATCAGAACCCGCGAGGATGCACTTGCGTTGATAGAAGCAGGTGCAACCCGTCTTGGTACATCTGCAGGTATTGTTATTATAAACGGCTAATGCTTAATAGTATAATATAAAAGGAGATGAAAAAAATGGGTAAGGTAGTAGGCCCCGGCAGCTTGATTGTTGATATTGCCGGATATGCTCCACATGTACCTGTAGACGGCGAGACAGTTCTTGGTACAACTGTTCGTTTTGGTCCCGGCGGAAAAGGCAACAATCAGTTGACCGCCGCACGCAGAGCGGGCGCAGAGTCCTTGATAATCTCTGCAATAGGCGATGATTTTTTGTCATCAATTATGACAGACCATTATGACAATGAAAA
The DNA here is from genome assembly GCA_045614945.1 of Clostridia bacterium. Lineage (GTDB taxonomy): Bacteria > Bacillota > Clostridia > Monoglobales > Monoglobaceae > UMGS1820. Next base: position 11,575 of record JAZLDW010000042.1, read on the forward strand.
CATGAGAAAGGACTACATAAAGGTTGTCAAAGGTGGAGAAACAGGAAGTGCCCTTATTGAAATTGACGATGAGGGTAGAAACAGAATAATTGTGGTAAAGGGTGCAAACGAGGAAGTTGGCAGAGCTGATGTTCTTGCGGCAGAGAAAGAATTTGAAGATGCAGATGTTGTTTTAACTCAGCTTGAAACAAGTATTGAATCTGTTTTTGCTTGTAAAGAACTTGCTCACAAGTATAACAAGCCATTTATATTAAACCCCGCACCGTTCCAGGAAATTCCGGAAGAATTACTTGACGGAGTTGATTATTTGACACCAAATGAGACAGAGGCAGAATTCTTTACAGGTGTTAAGGTTGCTACAGTTGAGGACGCTTCAAAGGCAGCGGATGTTTTTCTCGCAAAGGGTGTAAAAAATGTAGTTATCACTCTTGGTAAAGCCGGCGCTTATTACAAAAACGCAGAGGAAGAGTGTCATATTCAGGGTATCACAGTAAAAGCAGTTGATACAACAGGCGCAGGGGATGCATTTAATGGCGGATTTGCTGCAGCAAAAGCGTTAGGAATGGCAACAGACAAGGCTCTTTGCTATGCAAACTGCGTTGGTGCACTTTCGGTAACAAAGAAAGGTACCGCTCCGGCTATGCCACACATCCAAGAAATTAAGGAATTTATGAAGAAGTACTACAATCAAGAAGTAACAGAGGTATAAAAACTGTCGTTTACTATTGGAGGACAATATGAGAGTTAAGATGGAGCCTGCATCTTTAAAGGCAGAACTTAAAAGAATAATAGACAGAATGCTTGAAACTCGTCCCAGAGCAGAGATAAAGAACAAGCCGTTTATCAAATTAGATGGTGTTGATCATTTCTTTCGTCAGGGGCTGGAGGTAAGGCTTAATGAGATTTATCCAGATGCAAAGCCAGGAGATGTAGCTTATATAAAAACACACCTTAAGCTTCCGCACGATACAGAGATTTCTATTCAGGCTAAAGGCGCTTGCGATATTTATCTCAATGGTGAGTATGTGTTTAGCTGTGATACCTTCGAAGGTGATTTCAGAGAGAATCTGAAGGTAGAAGATGTTATGGCAAAGGGCGGATATAATGACTTGACCCTTGTTTGTACAGCAACGCAGGAAGGCTTTGGTGCATATTATAAGATTTCTCATAAGTATGTGCGCGATGTATGGGCATCCGATTATCACATCTGGGCAAGAAACACCTTGCCGACAGAAGAGGGATATGATGAAGAAGGCGTTTTAATATCTGCTCTTTACTCACAAAAGGTTGACAGTCCTGAATATGTACTACCAACTTCCTGTACAGAAGACGACAAGGTTGACTATACAAAGCTTTATAATAAATCCGGAAACGCTGTAGCGGTCAGCTGGGCAAAGCAGGATGTAAAAGTTCTGATTGATTCGGCAAACGATATAAAAGTATGGGTTAATGATGATGAAGTTAACTCAAGAGAAATTTTCCTTAAGGCAAACGACAGAATTTGTGTGTTGACCAAGAGCGATGACAAGGAGTGGGGCTTTACAGCGATCGGCACAGATAAGCTTAATATCCCATTTCTCGACACAAAACGAGAGGTTGGCGTGCATTGGCTACATGTAGGTGTAATGGAAGATAACTTTACACCTGAGGAATTACAGTTTGTAAAGCCGTATATTGACAGGGATGGCGAAAAGAGCTTTTGGCGTTTTGCAAGACCAAATATGTACATGCGCCCCTACCTTGACAGCAGTTTTTACGGACAATGGTATTACGCATTGATGGTAGGTGAGTATGGGATCCTTCGGGCGTCGGACTATTTTGAGGAATATTTTTCATACTTCCATGATAGTTTGATGACTATGGTCAGATATTTTGACTACATAAATTATGACAGAGCTATGTTTGGCAACACGACATTTATGCCAAGAGGTGCACATCTTTGTAACCCTGATATGATTGGTGCTGCAGGAATGTGCTTCTGTGAACTCTACGACAGAGTTGACGAGGATGAGAAAAAGGAAATTCTCTATGTTGCAAATATAATGGAAGAGGCTCTTTATCGTAACACTCCGAGAATGGAGGATGGTGCCTTCTATCGCAGGGCAACGATGTGGGCGGATGAATCCTTTATGACATGTCCGTTTATTATGAGAATGGGTGTAATAAATAACAAGCCGGAGAATTTTGATGATGTTGTCAACAACCTTCTTTGTTACAAGAAGAGACTCTGGATGGAGGATAAGAAAATCTTCTCTCACATATACTTCCCCAATGAAGATGTTCCTAACAGAGTTCCCTGGGGAAGAGGCAACGGCTGGGTATTCTTTACTCTGATTGATATATTAGAGAGGTTACCAAAAGATGTTGCAGGGCGCGACGAGCTTGAGGAACTTTACAAGGAATTTGCTCATGGCCTTTTACCATTCCAGTCAGACAGCGGAATGTGGAGACAGGTTCTTGACATAGAAAGTTCCTATAAAGAAACTTCGTGTACAGCTATTTTCACAATGGGAATGCTCAGAGGTATTATGAATGGCATATTACCAAAAGAGTATACAGAGGTAGCAAAGAAATCGCTTTCAGATCTGCTTGATAAAATGATAGATGAAAACGGTGATGTTCTAGGTGTATGTAGAGGTTCACAGTGTAGCATGAATGCACAATACTATTGTGATCTTGGAACAGTTACAAACGACGACCATGGTACAGGTGTTGTTATTGCTGCGGTTTGTGAAATGATTAAACTGCTCGAGATGCAGCAGTATTAGTATCAATATAAAACAGTAAAAAATTAATTTAAATATGGGTAAATACCCAAAAATACTTTTTTTAAGAAAGGTAGTGTAGTTATGAAATTTGGTAAGAAAATGAAGAGTGTGTTGGCACTTGCTTGCGTAGCGGTGCTTACAGTAGGTGTTTTAGCCGGCTGCGGTGGCGGTGGAACAACTACAACAGGCGAGAAGGAAGTATCCTTCTTTATGGGTTTTGCCGGATCAACTCCTGGTCTTGCAGAGGATATCAATGATTCTCCTTTTGCAAAAGAGCTTCAGGCTAAGTCCGGTATAAAGATTAATTTCATTCAGCCTCCGGCATCAGGTCTTGCAGAGCAGTTTAACCTCATCTGTGCATCAGAAGATATGCCTGACCTCGTTCAGTACAACTGGACAGTATATCCTGGTGGCATGGGTAAGGCGATTGAGGATGGTACTGTAATTGACCTTAATGAGCATAAAAAACAGATGCCTGATCTTCAGAAGTATCTTGACGAACACCCAAGCACAAGAGCTCAGGTTACTACAGTTGATGGCAAACTTCCTGCAGCTCCATTTATTCGTGGTGATGAGAGCCTTTATACTTCAAACGGTGTAGCGATCAGAAAAGACTGGCTTGAAGATCTTGGTCTTGAGCTTCCTGAGACAATTGAAGAGTGGGAAACAGTACTTACAGCATTTAAAGAAAAGAAGGGTGCAACAGCTCCGCTTCAGATAAACATGACTGCATTTGCTAAGGGTTACTTCACAAGTGGTTTTGATACTATCTATAACTTCTATCGCGAAGGTGACACAATTAAGTATGGTGTATTAGATCCAGGATTTAAGGATTTCCTTGCATGTATGAATGATTGGTACAACAAGGGCCTTCTTAACTCATCATGGTCAAACATTAATGCTGCCACAAAAGACGCTAACATTCTCACAGGTAAGACAGGTGCTATGGATATGTCAGTTGGCGGCGGAATCGGTAAGTATATGACTAACGCAACCGAAGAAGGTTATGAGCTCACAGGTGCTCTCCCAGTTACATCTAAAAAGGGTACACTTGCTAAGTTTGGTAACAGAGAAGCTGAAATTACAACAATCTCACAGGGTTGGACAGCAATGACAACATCTGTTAAGAATATTGATGCAGCACTTGAACTTCTTAACTTTGGTTATACCGAAGAAGGTTCTATGGTTTATAACTTTGGTACAGAGGGTGAAAGTTACAATATGGTAGACGGATATCCTCAGTATACTGAACTTATCACAAACAATCCTGACGGATATGCTATGTCAAGTATGCTTGGACAGTACTGCTGTTCATACTCAGGCGGTCCTTTTGTACAGGATAAGAGATATATGGAGCAGTATGGTGGCAGACCTCAGCAGAGAGAAGCATGGCACAACTGGGAGCAGTCAAGAATGAAGGATCACTCACTCCCGATTCTTGCTCTCTACTTTACAAACGAGGAGCAGACAGAATATAAGAAGATAGCTGCTGATACATCTACATATGCAGATGAGGTTGTTCAGAAGATTATACTTGGTACTTTGCCTATCGATGCATACGATGAAATGGTTGTAGAACTTAAGGCAAGAGGTATAGAGAGAGCTATTGAACTTCAGCAGAATGCTTACAATAGATATCTTGAAGCTCGTAAGAGCATGGAATAATAAGTTGTTAGTATAAAGTCTTGACTTGGGCAAAATTTTTGCCCAAGTCAGACTTGCGTAAAGAAAGAGCTTATGCTCGATACGATAGGAGTAGACAAAATGATGAAACAAAAAACATCAACAGGAGAAAAGCAAGTCGTTTTGAATCGCAACTCCTGGAAGAAGGACTTTACTAAAAACGGAAGTCTTTATGTAATGATTATTCCCGTTGTTTTGTATTATATTTTGTTCCACTACAAGACAATGTATGGTGCGTTGATGGCTTTCCAGGATTTTGTTCCCCGTAAGGGAATTAGCGGAAGTGAATGGGTTGGTTTTCAGCATTTTATTGATTTGTTTAAATCAACGGATTTTCCAAGATTGCTTAAAAATACACTGACAATTAGTATATCAAGTTTGATTGCAAGTTTTCCGCTTCCAATTATACTTGCTCTTTTCCTTAATGAAATTCGTTGCAGTGGATTTAAGAGAACAGTACAGACACTTTCTTATCTGCCTCACTTTATCTCTATAGTGGTATTGTGTGGTATGGTTAAGATTTTCGTTGAAGAAGACGGCGTTATAGGAAGCCTCTTCAGCAATGTAAAGGGTACATTATTAAATAACGAAAAAATGTTCGTACCGATTTATGTGTTGTCAGGTGTATGGCAGGGTGTAGGTTGGGGATCCATCATGTATCTTTCTGCAATTGCCGGTATTGACTATGAGCAGTTTGAGGCTGCTGAAATCGATGGCGCAGGAAGATTTAGAAAAATGTGGAGCATTACACTTCCTTCAATTAAGGGAACAATTATAGTTCTCTTGGTACTTAATTTAGGTAGTGTAATGAGTGTCGGCTATGAGAAGGTTATGCTTCTTTATTCACCGGCTATTTACAGTACGGCGGATGTTATTTCTACATACGTATACAGAATGGGTCTTATTAGTCAGCAATGGGGATTCTCTGCTGCGGTTGGTCTTTTCAACTCAGTATGTAATATGACACTCGTATTTACATCTAACTATCTTGCTAAGAAGATTAACGGCATCGGTATTTACTAAAGGGGTGATAGAACATGAAGAAGAAAAATAAAATCAAAAGATCTGCTGGTGATATTATCTTCACCATAATCAATACAACCTTTATGGTTATCTTTTCGTTAATAATGCTCTATCCGTTGTGGTATGTAATTATGGCTTCATTTACGGATTATACAACCCTTGCATCAAGCTCGGGTGCATTTATCTTATGGCCAAAGGACCCAAGTCTTAGTGCATACAAGCTGACATTTAGTAATGATAATGTAATATCAGGATATGGCGTAACACTTTTTGTTGCAGGTATGGGTACACTCCTTGGTGTTCTTGGTAGTTCTATTGCCGGATACTTTGGTTCCCGTAACAATGTAAAGCTTGGTAAGATTATTATGCTTATGATGATTTTCACCATGTATTTTAATGGTGGTCTTATTCCAAACTACTTTAATGTTAAATCATTTGGTCTTGACAACTCACTTTGGGCATTGGTTATTCCGGGTATGATTTCTACATATAATACTATCCTGATGAGATCATCGTTCTCAGAGCTTCCACGAAGTCTTGAAGAATCTGCTGAAATTGATGGTGCAGGTCACTGGACAATACTATTTAGAATTATAATACCTATTGCGAAGGCTACAATTGCTGTTATTGCACTCTATTATGTAGTTGGTAAGTGGAACGAATGGTTTAGTGCTATGCTTTACATCAAGGATGTAGCAAAGAGACCGCTTCAGTTGGTTCTTCGTGATATATTGATGCAAAGTAACATGGAGTCAATGGGTGTAATGGCAGGCGCTGAGGAATCTGCGGCCATAGCAGAGATGCTTAAATACTCTACAATAGTTGTTGCAACTTTGCCTATATTGCTTGTATATCCATTTGTGCAGAAATACTTTGTAAAAGGTGTTACAATAGGCGCAGTTAAAGGATAATAGGAGGAAACTAATATGAAACATTGCAAAACACTTATATCGCTACTTTTGTGTATCGGACTTATGTTGTCAATGGTTTCTGTATTTGGTTATAACTATACCTATGATGCCACCGCTGGTAAAGTCATGGTCAATGAGATTGGCGATGGAGTAAACACTTTTATCATCATTAAGCCTGATGATATTGAGGATTTGACTATCAGTGTAATTCAGGATAATGACGATGTGCTCTACAAGATATTGCAGAGCACATCGGTATTACCTTATGCAATTACAATAAAGGCGTTAAACGGTACAACATCTGATGATCCAACAGATGAGATATTCTACGGAAAGTATACCTTGTCAATGAATGACGGTACAGCAGACCGAGAATTTGTTATAAACATTGCAAACACAACATTACTTGATGGATTTTTAGATGCAATTGAGGCGGATTCTACTTATCAGGAAGCCCTTGCATTAAATCCATTTGGTGTTCCGTATACGGGCGCTGCGAAAATTCTTGAGGCATCAGAGCCAAGTGGTGGATACACAGGTGTATCTATTGCTAACATCTATAACCTTGGAGAAGGATTAAGCCTTGTCGCAGACGGAACTATTACCCCTGCTGAATTTTTCAGCAGTTATGAAATGTATTTAGACAGCGATATAGCACAGGAGTATGCAAGTTTTTCAAGTGAGCAGAAAACTGCGCTTGACGGCGTTGCAGAGGCTGCTTGCTATCCTGAATATGATGCAAACTACGCCACAGATTGTATGCTTGTAATAGCTAAAATATCTGCGGCTAAAAATGCTTCTGAGGTTCAAACAGTTTGTATTGATTTCTTTGAAAAGTATGATGTGGAATCAGACGACTATAACGACATAAAAAATGATTACTACAAGAGTAAAGTTTTTTCATCTATTCTTTCAGAGCGCAAAGATATAGACACAGATGTTGATCTTATCGATTCGTTTAAAAAACACGCTAAAAAACAGCTTAAGGCATATAAAGAAAGCCTTAATAAAAATGATGGCGACGCTAGTTTTGGCGGCGGCGGATTTGTCCGCGTTGAAGATCCTGCAATAGATGAACCCGTTAAGCCATCAGGCGTTTTCTATGACCTTGAAGGTCATTGGGCAAGAGCAAATATTCTTGCTATGTACAACAGAGGCATCATCAATGGCTTCACAGACGGATCCTTCAGACCTGAGGCGAATGTTACAAGAGCTGAATTTGTAAAAATGCTTGTAGCGGCTTTAAACCTTGAGGTCGGCGGTGCAGTTAACTTTGATGATGTAGTACCTGAGGACTGGCACTACGCATATATTGCAACAGCATTCAACAACAATATTGTAACTGGTGTTGGTACAGGCTTTAATCCAAATGGTGCTATCACAAGACAGGATGCATCTGCTATCGTATATCGTGCTATAATGGCAGGTGAAACTGCAAAAGGTACAACTTTTGCTGACGGCAGTGAAATTGCAGACTATGCAAGGACAGCTGTATCAGCACTTAGCTCAAAGGGAATCATTCTCGGAAACGATGGATGCTTCTTCCCGAAAGATAATATGACTCGCGCGGAAGCTGCGACAATAATACAGAGAATTTTACAATAATAAAGGAGCGTGATTGACAAATGTTAAAGAAAATCGTTGCATTACTGCTTGCTCTGTCTATTTGTATAATCCCTGTTTATGCAGAGGAGACAGCTGCCCAAGGGGTAGTTCTATCCGCTGAGAGAGAGGCAGCAGTGGCCATGGATGATTATTTGTCAGCTTATGGTCTAATTACTGCTATTGCCCCCGAAGTCACAGTCGGCCTTTCAACAGGTAATGTTACAAGAGGCGAATTTGTAACAAGGCTTATGAAGCTTTTGAAGGTAGAACCTATCTCGCCTATTACTCACTATTTTGCTGATGTGGACACATCGAGCACAAACTCGCCGTATATTCATACTGCGGCGATGCTTGGATGGGTTTCAATGGTTGAGAATTTTGAGCCTGATGTAACTGTTCAGCTTGATCAGGCTTACAAAATAATTGTATCAGCGCTTGGTTACACCGTTGCGGCGCAAACAAGCGGTGGATGGGCAGCCGGCTATATAAAGATGGCAAATACAATGGAATTATCTTCAGGACTAACTACCAGTACAAATGTTGACGATGTAAATATGATTATGCTTTTTGCCAATATTTTAGAAGTTGGATACACCGAAGATAAAATTGTGACATATAACAAAAACCTTCCTGAAAATTATATGAATGTTATATACGACACATATAAGGCAGAGGGTGTTATCAATAAGACTCGTTATAATTCACTTGAGTATGGAACTGAAATCAGTGCAGACAATACTCTTGAAATAAGTGGTGTTGCATATACATATGATGCATCAGCAGAGAACACGCCGGTGTATAATTTGCTTGGCTACAATGTTAAGGCATACTACATGGTAGATGGTGACTATAAAAACATTGTATACCTTGATTTTGCTTCTCGCCAAAATGTTGTAAATGTTTTAAAGCATAACAATTACATCGACCTTTTAAACGATGTAATAAACTACGATACAGACTCGGGCGATATTAAGGAATACAGACTAGACAGTGGTTGTATAATGGTTGTAAACGGAAGAACTCTTGAAGAAGTTGACAAGAGTTATTTTGGTATGCCAGGATATTCAAACTTGCTTGATAATGATGGCGACAGAGACATAGATATTATACAGTTGACAGGATACACATATCTAACTGTATCAAATGTAGACGCCTATGATTCTACAATTGGCGATACAAAGTCTTCGGAAAATTCCCTTAAATTAGAAAACAATGTTAAATATAAAACTCTATGGGTTAAGGATGCCGAAGGAAAGAACGGTACATTAAGCAGTATTTCTGTCGGTGATGTTTTGCAGGTTGCAAGATCTGTTGATGGTGCGCTTGTATCATTAGAAATTCTACCTGAACTATCCGGAGTGGTAGAGGAGTATACAAGTGATGGTTCGTATGTTATTAATGGAAGCGAATATAAAACATCCCAGTACTTTGATGCATATTTTTCAAACCTTATCTATCCAGGTGCAGATTTGACATTTGCGATAGGCTATGACAACACTCTTGCAGCTGTTACAAACATTGCAGATGCAGGGTTTCAGTATGCATATCTTCTTGACTTAAAGCCAGAGAGATTTTTTACCAGAACGCTTAAACTTAAGGTTGTAAATTCATCAGCCAATGTTGTTGTATACACAACGGGTGAGAAGATTATGCTCGATGGAAACAAGAACGCAACAATTGATGATTGTATTACAAAGCTTAGAAATAATGTGCTAGGTCAGGATATAAATCAGGTAATCAAGATTGCGTTTGACGAAGATGGCAAAGTTGCCAAAATCGATACTGCAGAAGTATTTAATCAGAAAACTTATGGGGCGCAGAAGGAAAATCCGGATGATAGTTTGATATACTTCCCTAATATCAATGTTGGAAGATATAGAGCGGCAGAGAATATGATTAATGGGTATATAAATGGTAACGGAACAAAGATGTTTATACGCCCTACAGTTGTTTCGGATGACTCAAAAGACTACAGATTTGAGATTATGAATAGTACTCACTTTTCTGATAACAAGGAAATTAAGTTTAAAACATATGATTTTAACGAGGATACTGCAGTCGCAGGATTGATTGTTATCGAAGATGATCTGGATGAGTCCTTTAAAGACATCAAGAGTTGGGAGCACTCTTATTTTATTGATAGGGTGTATGAAACTGTAGATGAAGACGGAAAAGTTGTTATAGGTCTTTCTGCCTACAAAGAGGGTACATGGTACAACTTTACACTTGACCCTAGCGAGGTAACATACACAAGAGAAGTATCACCTACAATTAAGGCTGGTGACTTTGCAAGATTGATGGTTAAAGGCAACGAGGTTAAAAAAGTTGATATCGACTTTAATTATGATACTATGAGTTATAGTGCAAGTCTTGAGACGGCAAACATAGAGGCTGCAAGTGCTTTGCTTAACTATACTATTGGTGTTCCTTATACGGCAGGTGGCGGTGTAATGCGTATAATTACTCCGTCCATGAAGACTGATGGTGAGTGGGAATGTGATATTGATAAACTCAGAACAATTTCTTCTGCTACAACATATGTGCTTAAATATAACTGTAAAACAGGCAAGTGCAGAGCTGCTACAATAGATGATATGAAGACAATTAAAAACTATGGTATCGAAGATGCAGATTTTATTGCTGTGTTGCAGAGATATGGTGGCACAAAGACAGTAGTTCTGTTTGAGGATTGGGCTGAATAAAAACTGAGGTGTGTGATTATGAAAAATATCAGAATTATTTCTAAGAAGTTTTTACTAATTGGAATTACTGCTGTTTTTGCTCTTATCGCCGCCTTAGGCGCTACCGTTTATGCGGCTGATGGTGAGACAAATACAATTGTATTAGAGAACTTTGAGAGATTTGAGGTTGGCTCTGATATAAAGGGATATAATTTTATAGCCCCACAGTATGTGTCTGTTAAAAACACTAAAGAGTTCGGTCGATCAATGCATATGGCAGCGGGCAAAATGAACGGCATGGAAAACGGAGAAAGAATTGGCGACAGACTTACTGGCACACTTGGTGCAACAATAAGATTTAAGGGTGACCCCAATCATCCGGTTAATCTTATTTTTGGACTCAGCGCAGGATACTCTAAAAAACCAATAGTAAATATTGAAGACGGAAGGCTTATTCTTTCAGACGGAAAGCCATCTGTTTCAATCTCAAATACAGAAGTTAACACAATTACATTTGTCGTAAATTCTGACACTGGACGAATTGACTATTATGTTAATGGCAGTCAGGTTGCGAAGAAATGGACAATGGCATGGGTAGGAAAATGGTGGGATGGTTTTTATGTTGTAAAGAACGGTCCTGCCGAGATGTATATTGATGGCATAAGAATATATAGAGGTGAAGAGTGCGAAACGCAGCTCACAGATCCTGGTTTTAAGAATTATACATCAACACTTGCTGTAAATCAGGCACCACACGATTTTGCTTATTTTCACACCAGCGATATTAACGCAGGAACTTATAAGCAAGCACATGCTACTGATTTTTATGCAGACTCAGGTACTACCTACCTTATGGAAATGAACAACTATCATGACTCTTTCAAGGGAGACAAATTTATTCTTACCAAGAATAAGGATAGTGGTGATAACGAAGCGTATTATCGTGTTGATACATATAAAATGGGATCTATTCTCTTTCCAATATGGGAGACATATCCTTATTATGTAACAAGAGGTAAATTTACAGCTGATGATACCGCTGGATTATTGCTTAGCCGAGTTGATTATACACCAAGGTCTGGCAAAAAGATTGAGTTTGAGGCCGCACATCTCTGTGAGGGCGGTTATGTTGAAACCTCAACCGGTATTCGCAGTGAAAAGCTAAACTTCAAGGACGAAAACGGAGAGGACATCTATCATGAGATAGCCATTTATCATAGAATAGTAGAGAAAACCTATGATGTAGTTCTTGATGGAAAGGTGTTGGCGCTTGATCAACCGATGCCGGATGGATTTAGGGATATAGATGGATTTGCTTCAGGTATCAATGCAGGATATGGTACTGCAAAATACTGGAAGTGGACTAACATTGGTCTTACAAATGAACCTAAGCGTATTGCCAATGAAAATGGTGAGGTTACTACCATTGAGGTTACTCATCATTCACAGTTCCCTGATGACGATAATGTTGTAGAATACTTAAAGAATCGTATGGTATTTCACGGCGAAGTTGGCAGAGCATACTATGGTGGCCAAAAACATGATTTTATTGGTACAAACAAGTGGAATAAGGATACAAAAGAGCTTTATATCACAACCAAAGATTTAGGTGCAGCACTTGGTAGCGAGATTGTATATAATGGTTCGGGCAGTTGGACTGCGGGTGGTAAGACATTCATAGCAGGTGAACCTCTGATGGATGGTGATATAATTCTTGCCCCTGTTTCAGCGATTGCAAAACAGCTTGGGTGGTATACAAAGGGCTATGAATATGGAGATATGATTATACTCTCTCCTGATACTGATTTGCCCGACGAAGGCATCATAGATGCAGAACCTACAAGATATACACAGTATGGATTTACTGCGTATGAAAGTACAAGAATTATATGGAACGATTATCCAATATATATTCTCAGTAACGCGCAGATGGTTGCTGATTTTGTTCAGTATCAGCGTCCGACAGCAGAACAACTCTGCGAGGATTATATTAGGGTTACCGGAGAGGGCTCTGCCCATCCCAAAATTCTAATTAATCAGGAAAAGATTGATAACATTAAGAAATACCTTGAAACCGATCCTGACTTTCAGAAAATTTGGAAGAGTGGTATAGAAGGAAAAGCAAAGACTGCGATGGCAGAGGATACCTCTAAGGTGCTTCTCTATGATCCAAACGAGTGGTACAAGGGTACCGCCCTTAAGGATACTGCGCCGGCAGGCAGAAACTTCCTTCAGAGAAACGCTGCGCTTGGACTTATGTACTTTGTGACAGGAGATGAATCTTACGCGCTTAAACTTAAAGAAAGAGTTTTGCATGTAAGTAAGTTTACAGAGTATAGTATTCAGAAGTCTATTGATCCGGGATTTTGGATGTCGGGTGTTGCAATAGGTCTTGACTGGGCGTGGGACTTCTTTACAGAAGAAGAAAGACGCCAGGTAGTGGATGGTATAATCTATGCTGGTCTTGAGCCGACTGACAGAATTTTAGATGCACTTTGTGCAGGTTGTCATGTTGCAAATTATGTTACAAAAGAAAATCCGACTGGTCTTTTCTTCCAGTATGACAGCTTCTATCCAAAGTGGGCATCTAACTACTATCCATATAATATGGGTGGTGTGTCAATCGCTTGTGCAATGGTTATGGAGGTATATCCCCAGTATGCGTCAGAGATACTTGCAGATGTCATAAGAGGTTGGGAGTATGCCTTTAAGGCAATATATCCAACAGGTTCCTGGTCAGAGAGCCCTGCATACTCTGACAACGTAGGACAGGGTATGTCTTGGGGACTTTCATCACTTCAGGACGTATTTGGCAGCACTTATGGACTTGATTCAGCGCCTGGTGTTGAGGAATTTGCTCAGGCAGGAGTATATCAGTCATCGTGGAAAGGTGCTTTTGGCTGGGGTGACTGTGCAAACAATAATGATACTCAATTCTGGCATGTAGGTGCTTATGCAAGTTTTGCTGCGTCACATTATAACAGACCTGAATACATGAAATGGAGACTGTTAAAACTCGAAAAGAGACCTGATCTTACAGAGTTTATAGATGTTCTTTACTATGTACCAACCGCAGGTGTTGACGCATTTGCTGGACTTGATAATATTTATTATGATGAGAACATAGGAATGGTATCAATACATGAGGATTGGTATGATCCTAATGCATCAGTGTTCTTTATGGCTGGTGGAACAGCATATAACTACCATAGGCACGACGACACGGGTGACTTCATGATTATTAACCGTGGCGAGTGCTGGACGCATGAAATAGGTTTTGGTAACTATAGTGCAGGTGGTAATACATTTGTTAAGTACCTTGGCCGCAGTGAAGGTCACAATGTTATTACGCTAAATCCTGATGATGATCCGGGTTTTGCTAATGGCATAAATCAGAATACATATACTTATACAAACACTAACAAACTTGGGGTGGCAAAGCCGATCAGATACGAGGTTGACGAAAAAGGCGGCGGTGCCGTAACAGTGTTTGATATGACTGATGTATATAGCAACCACGCTATTTCAAGAAAACTGCGTGGCGCTAGAATATCAGATAACTACAAGACATTTACTATCAGAGATGAAATCACATTTGATGAAGAAGGCGATGGCTGGTGGTTTATGCATACTGGTGCTGCGCTTACTCAGGTTGATGATAACAGCATCATAATGACTAAAAACGGCAAGAGTATGATTGTTACATACGATTGCAATGCAAAAGAACATAGTATGTCAATTTATGAACCCAAGCTTCTGCCATCATCTCCGGTGGTTGCAGGCGACCCGACCAATACCTCCGATGTAAAGAAGATAGGCATTTACTTTAAGGGTAACGGTCAGGTAGATATTACTGTAAGAATTTCGGAATTCTATGGTACGATTGATACAACTCCGATTGATGAATGGACTTGTCCTGAATATTCAGATGCTGCAGAAAATCTTGACTTTGAATATAAGGTATATGTAGATGGTATTGCGGCAGGAGATCCTTCAAAGGTTTATGTAATGAGTCATACAGTTCCTGAAATAGAAGTTCTTTCACAAAGTGATGATATCGTTATTGAGTATGAACAGCCGAAGGAATTTGATAAGCCATATCCTGTTCGTCTGAGATCCAAGGCAACAGGAGCGTACTTTGACTCATCAGTTACGCTTACAAAGGCACCGCTTCTGGTATTTGCAGACACCTATGATGTCCGTCTGATTGTAGATAGTGAGGTCAGCGGTGTTTATGAAGATTGGAACCATGGCCTATTGATGCGTGACATGGATATTGAAAGCCGTTGGTATGGTGCAAATGTTGGTGATTGGTGTATGATTGATACCGGTAAGTCACAGAAGGTTGACGGATTTCTTATAGCACAGTGGAAGGCTCACGAGAGGGATTATTACTTCGATCTGTATGCATCAAATGACGGAGAAAACTGGACATCACTGGGATCGTTTACAACTCAGAAGTCTGAAGATTACACATTCTACCCTGTGTCTGAGGTTAATGCAAGATACTTCAAGATAGTAGGTCAGGGTAACTCGGCTAACCAGGTTGGTATTAACCTTAGAGAGTTCTGGCCTGTATTAAAGAAGAGCACAACTCAGAAAGCAGCAGAATAATAGGAGGTAGAAAATGAAATTTAAATCAATCAGTAAAAAACTAATTACTGTGCTTGTTGTTTTATCACTTGTTTTACAGTTCGGTATCACCGCCGCATTTGCGGCGGGAGATATCTCTGTATCAGTGACAGCAAGTGCCACAGAGATAACTCTCGGACAGAGTGTTGATTTGACAATAGAAGTAGAGGGTGCAACTATAGAGACCTCAACACAGATTAAGGTTGGTAATACTGTACTTGAGACCATAAAGGGAGATGAGTATAAATATACCTATACCCCAACAACATCTGGAAGTGTTACTATAACTGCAATATCTGGCAGATTAAATGGAAGCTTGATGCTCTCACCTGTATCTGACAGTGTTGATATCCTTGTGGGTTCAAACGATGCGCCAGTAGTATCAATAGATGGTTACAGTGGGGGCGCAATCGAAACACAACTTGGTGCAGAAGAAAGTCTTGTTGCTACAGCAACCGACAATAACGATGTTGAAAAGATGGAAATCTATATTGATGGCGTAGTAGTTGCCTCACAGGAGGGTGACAATATAGAACTCCCATACAGCAGCGTCGGACTTGGTGAATATAAGGTGGAGGTTGTTGCAACTGACTCTTATGGTCTAACCGGAACAAGTGGAGAGATTACGGTTAAGGTGTCAAACGAGATTGAACATAGCAAATCGGTTGCACCATACCCAACCGGAGCCTCTTTTAGAGATGGTCGTACATACAGTAAGTCGGGGTGGGCAGGTTTTGCAGAACTCAGAAACCTTGAAGGATATGACGAAATTCTTGCCATAGGACGCGATGAGAGCTGCGATCCTGAAATGGTAACAACAAGCGGTTCGTTTGTGGAGCTCAGCGTTGCAAAATGGATTGACCTTGGCGGAACTTTTTCATTGGATTTTGATTTTAACTATGCAAAAGCGTTTAGTCAACAAAATGTTCTTCTTGTAGTTCAGGCATATGTTGTACTCGCTGGCGGAGGATCAAATCAACCCAATATGATTAAGATTGAGACGCTTAATGACGGCAAACATTATATAACATCATATGTAGGAAACAAGACAAAGTATGAAATTCAGGAAGATGAATGGTACCATGTGAAAATGTCGTATGACTGGAAAGCAGGAAAGCTTGATGTTTTTGTAACTGATAAAAATGGTGTTACAACTCAGATTGAAGATGATGCTATACTTAATCTCAATCTTAAACAAGGAGACAAACTTAGCCTCTATCGTTTTGGACTTAGTAAGCAGGCAAATACGGAGGATTTTTATGCAGAGGCATGGTTTGACAATTTTGAGGGTTCAGTGCTTCGCTCATCACCTGCTATAAGTGAATTTAAGGCAGAAGGAGAGACGATTTCAGCTACTGATGATGTACCATACACAGCACAGGAGTTTACTGCAATCCTTACTACTGCACCAATAAAAAAGACAATAAACCAAGATACGGTTTATCTTCTTGATAAAAACAATAACAAGGTGTTGTTCAACTCAGTTGATTGGGATTCTGAAACCAAAACAATAACTGCACAACTTGCAAGTGCATTGACACCCGGTGAGAATTATAGCTTTGTTCTTGACAAGACAATGCAGATGGAAGAAAATATTCCATTTGGTGCAGATGTAAAGAAAAGCTTTACTCTATCTCCTGCAGGATGTTATTCTGTAGAGGAAAAATGGTATACACTCGGTGAAGATGTTACTTGTATTACAGAAATTGTAAATGGTAACACAGAGGCAACTACAGTATATCAGATTCGTAGTTCGTGGAGTGGTGATGAGTTCCTCGGTACATATATAGAGGAAATCACTCTTGAGCCCGGAGCAAATGAGGTTGTAGGCAACTTTGCAGGTGCAAAGAGTGGTACAGCAGATATGTATATCATATCTGATATTGAAAACCCATATGTATACTGTAATATAGGCAGATAAAATCTGTAGAAACATTAGTAGAATTGTTTTGATTACATGAATAAATCACAAGGGGAGAAATATAGCCTCCCCTTGTGATTTGGCTTTAATATAAACATAAAAATTATGTAGTTTATACATACTTTTTATATTTATATTTATTTTATCTATCAAGAAAACAAAGGTGTGGCTTTATGAAAAAAAATATGTTGAAAAAAATAGGTGCAGTAATTACATCCGCTGTTGTTGCGATAACATCTATAGTTATACCCTTACCGGTGTTTACAACTTCCTTGGTAAATGTTGTAACTATTATGCCGACAATTGATTTTAGTGACTGGGATAATGAGACTGTTTCGACAGGAGGTTTATATTCAGGCAACAACAAACCGAGTGGAGAAGTTTTTTGTGCTACAGATGCAGGCGGAGCCATAACCGTAAAAAACAGAGGAGTTGCCGACAAATATATCGAAAACGGAATAATCGGCCTTGGATATACAAAAGCTAACAATCCTACATATCTTCAAAATGCAGCAGCATTAAGCGAAGGAGAGCAGATGGTAGTTAGCGGCGATGTATACAGCGGCGACGAGAATAATATGAGATTTGACATAAAGATGAGTGGCGATCGTGATTATACCCCTGTGTTCTCAATAAGTGATGGAAGTATCAGTATATATAATGGGAACACAGAAGGAGATGCAGCCATTGTTGGAAGCTTCGCCCTGCCATATGCCCAATGGTCAAGAGTAGAACTTGTATACACAAGAAAAGGTACCGTGCTAGACGGTGGAAAATGCGACAGTTTAGAACTTTATGTAAATGGAACTATTGTTAGAATTACTTCTGCAAATTTATCAGATGATGATGGTAAGGTAATTCCAATGACCGGAAGTATAATTGATGCAGGAGTCGAAGAGTTCGTCATATCGGGCGGAATTTTTGATAATATCGGAGTAAAACATTATAAAAACGGAGAGACCTTTGCGTCAGAGGAAGAGCCAATAATAAGAACAACAATTGTACCATTTATTGACTTTAATGATTATGAGACGCAGGTTACACCTGTGTTGTCCAAGGCAGACGCGGGTACTACTGCAGTTGCAAAGGTAGACCTTTCAACATGGTCAATGTGGGAGCCATTGTTTAAGCTACAGAACGATTGCGACAAAACTGGTACAGTATATTCGGAAATTGCAACCAAAGCAGACGGAGTTGACAAATATTTTAACGGAAGTTATAACAAATATAGTGAGACAGAGACAAGCTATAACGTTGCGATGAGATATGAAACTGCCAGCAATAGCGGTATGAGTTCGTTAGCTCTCAAAGAGGGAGAGCAGTTGGTATATAGTTTATCACTTGAAACCTCAAAAAATATGTCACTGTATTATGCTACATATCCGTATGGAAGTACCGCAGCCTATAATCCATATCTGTTCAGATTGTATCAGAGTAAACTTTATATATTTGATGGAACAGCTACGAATTTTAAGCCGGAAAATTCAATGGGATATGTACAATTGCCACAGAACCAGTGGGTTGATGTAAGGGTTGTATACACAGCCGGAGATGGAGTTGACAACAACGCCGCAACTGGAGGAGTTGACGATACAGTATCCGTGTTTGTTGGCGCAGAGTTAAAGCCTCTTATTAAATATGGTAGTAATTCAAATGAATATGTATCAGCAAATGGAGTAAATAAACTTGCTAAAGATTTTCACACCGCAAGATCATATAGGTTAAACTTCAATGGTAACTCAACATTTGATAATTTTGCTGTTACAAAATATTTGGCAAGAAGCGAGAGTGTATCTGTAGAAAATAAGAGTCTCATTGGTATTGATCACAAGCCAAATGATTTTACATATTTCCATAGTGAGCGCGTAATGCTTATGCCTGGACTGGATTATGAGTTTGCAACACTTGAATCAACTGCCCATAACAGTTATACAATAGAACCGGCGGCTAATAAGCAAAGCGGAAGCAAGGGCGACAGAGTTATACTTACAAAGGGATGCGAAGATAATGGTTTTGCACCCAATTATACAGTATTAAAAGTCCCTACATATAATGTTGTAACAGATTATATACCCTTTGACAGAAAATTCGGATATTTTCTTATAGAGGGTAGATTCCATATAAGCTCTGATGAACTTGGTGGAAACCTTATAACTCTGTATAATAATACTCCTGATTCTACAGAAGAACAGACCCTTGTCAGCATATCGGACGGAAAGTTGTATGCAGGTAATGCCGAAAGGGAAATTGATGTAACAGATAAGTGGTATCACATAAAAACAATAGTAAATTTTGAAAAAGGATATTATGATTTGATACTCGATGGAGAACTGCTGTGCGAAAAGCAGCCATTAAAGGAAGGAATGCAGATGCTCAGCGAGGTTCGTACTTTTATTAACAAAGGCACAGGAGAGCTTCAAATTCGTGATATGGAGGTTACAGGTCTTGCAAAAGAGCCAACTCTTGCAGCCCCTGTTAGTGGAGTATACGATTTTAATATAACAAAGACTTCTCAGTTTATTGACGACAATCTGACAAGGAATTACCTTGCTGACAAGGTTGTTTTTCATGGCGAAGGTGATATGGTATACAGCGGTGGAGAAAAGACAGAATACGAAGAAGATGCCTTTGTATATGACAAGGAGGACAGAGAAATTTATGTTCCTCTCAGCATTATAAATGAACATCTTGGGACAGAGATAACATATGAAGACGGAAGATGGAAAGATGAAGGCAGGAATCTTGACATATCAGCAGAGGCAAGGTATAACCAAGAGACCCTTTTAGGTCCTGTGAAGGCACTGTCATTAGCGCTTGGATACAATAGTGAATATTACAAATACGGCAAGATGGTAATTGTGGCAAGCGAGGATATAGAACTGCCTGAGAGTAATGATGATGATGCAAGACCATGGCTAGATGGTAATTTTTACTCAACTGGTAATAACTGTTTTTATCAGACGGAGCTTACCGATGTGCAGGAGATAAGCAATTTCGTATATTATGATAGACCTACAGCGGCACAGCTTGAAGAGAAGTTTGATTCAAAAAATCAGACTCATCCAAGAATTGTCCTTACACCTGATAAGGTTAAAGATATAAAGGACAGAATTAAAGAAGATACCGATACAAACGCATATGGCGGTATGTATAAAAATTGGTTCTCAAGCATTGAATCTTCGGCACGAAGTCTGTCGAATTATGGATTTAGTCTGTCATATAAGTTTAATTCAGACGATAATTACAGAACTGGTTCGGCAGCAAAGACATTTGTAGATAGAATGACTACTCTTGGCTTTGCATACCAATTGACAAACGATGAACAACTTAAGGCGGCGTGCGCAAGAATCGTTGCGCAAAAACTTAAGGTTGTTGCTGGTTTTCCTGATCTTAACTATGGACACGCGATTGACCCAAGTGTATGGCTTGGCGGTGCTGCGATTGCATTTGACTGGGTTTATGACGGAATAAGCGAAGATGACCGTGAGGAGATTGCTGCTGGATTGCTCGATATTGGTCTTCGCCCTATGGACAGGGTTTATTATGCAGGTTTACCATCCGCTCTTGGTAAAACCAAAGAAACAAGAGGTAATATGGGAAATGCTAACCATATTGCAAAGTGGAAGAGCAATTTTATTCCATATTCACAGTGCGGACTTGTTGCGGCGGCGCTCGCCTTTGCAGAATATGACAGAGAAACCTGTTTTGACTTGTTGGAAAAGACAATCCGTAACTGGGAGTACTCTAACCTTGGACTTTATCCAGACGGTGGATGGCTTGAGGGTAAAACTTATCTTGCGCATTCCGTACATGTAAATACAGCATTTGCATTTTCGTCACTTCTCAATGTAATGGATGATGAATATAATATTCTCGATGCACAGGGTGTAAGAGAGAGCATGCTGGCAACTGTACAGCTTTCAGCGCTAACCGGAAGTTTCTCATATTCAGATGACGATGTTCAGCAGGATAATGTTATTGGAATAGGCGACGCAATGAGTTTTTATGCAGATTATTATAACGATGATAAACTTGCACAGCTCAGACAGTGGAAGTACAGAGTAAAAGACACAACGACTCGCAACTATCTTGACCTTGTATTTTACAATCATTTTAATGACCAGACCGATATAACTGATACAAGCAAGGTGTTTGCAGGACTTGATAATATAAGTTATACTGAGGGTACAGAAATTGTAACTGTTCATGAGGACTGGAAGGATCCCAATGCAACCTTCTTCGCTATGGCAGGCGGTCCTACCAGACACTACCACTTTCACAATGATGGTGGCGATTTTGCCATAGCAATGGATGGAAATCGATGGAGCTATGAGCATGGACTTTCTGACTATAACCAGGGTACGAATTATACAAAATATGCAGGTCGTGCAGAGGGGCACAACACAATTGTTATAAATCCAGATACAGATAATGCCTCAACTCATCTTGATAGATACCCAAGCGACAGATCATTTAGTTTGTATACATGGACAAATCAAAAAGAACAATCAGTTGCTACAGTTATGGATTATGCTGAAGTTACAGCTGGTGCATACACAACTTTGGATATGACTCAACTATACGAAGATTATGGTGCACAAAGAGTGCACAGAGGTGCGTGGATTGGCAACGATTATAATGCAGTTATAATGCGTGACGAGATTGAGTTTCCTGTGGATCAGGATTTTGACGGCTGGTGGTTTATGCATACAAAAGCAGATTGTGAGAAGATAGATAGCAATACTATTCTCCTTAGAATGATCGACAGCAAAAACTACAGCAGCTATAAATATAGCATTCCGTCTGGAGACCATAATGGCGATGGTTATACCAACGAGGCTGATAAAGAGTATTGGTGGAGTGAGAATGCTGAGAGATTGTATATTCAAGCTCGTGTAAAAGGCGCAGATAGTTATTCTCTTGATATAATGGATGCAGTGCCACTTGCAAGTTCGCCACAACTTGGCGAGGATGTGTCGCAGGTTTCAGGATTAAAAAAGGTTGCTATTTATTATGCAGGCAGTGGAGAAATAGATATAACAGTACGACTTTCAAATAATTTGGCAGAGGTCGTAGACACAACACCAATTTCTGAGTGGGGTAAGGACATTGTGTTTAAAAATGGAGAAGGAGTGCGTTGTATCTATGAAGGGGAAGAGGCTGAACAGCATTATGCTTTTGTTGCACAGTACAGAGGCGATGAGTTAATTTCTATAAATCTTGTAGACGCAGACTATGACATCGAAAGAGGAGAGTATACTTGCGAAGTATGGAATTTGTCTGATGATGCAGATGAATTTAGGATTTATACATGGGAAAGGTCGGTGTTTTCACCCCTTGCAAGGCCAATCAAAGTAAGAGTATCAGATCTAACTATTATTAAATAAACAAGGAAACCGCGTAATATAAAATATTACGCGGTTTCTTTTGTTTTTGGCACGATTTGTCACCGCCAGGTGTGTTATAGTGTATGCACAGACGGATAAACAAATATAAGGAGGAATAAAGAATGAATGAACAAGAGGTTTATGAAAGAATTGCTTATGTAGAGCAGTCGACAAAATCAGCCCATCATCGCATAGATGAGATGGCAGAAAACAACAAAAGTATAGCAGAAATTCTTGTGGAGATGAGATATATGCGGCGGGATTTGAATAAACTGATTGAGAGGGTAAGCAAGGTGGAGGGCAGACCTGCAAGACGCTATGATGTGGCAATTAATGGACTTATAACAGCAGCTGTTGCAGCTATTGTAAGCGCTCTGGTTCAGTGCATTTAAGAGGGGGGAGAATTATGAAAATATCAAAAGGAACAATCGCAAGGACAGTCTGGCTGGTAATTGCACTTGTAAATCAGTGCTTGATAATTGCAGGCAAAGAGGTTCTGCCTATTGTCGAGGAAGATGTGTATCAGATTATAAGTTTGCTCTTTACAATATGTGCAGCGCTTATTGCATGGTGGAAGAACAATAGTTTTACCCAGGCAGCAATAATTGCAGATGAGGTTATTAAAATTGAAAGGGAAAGGAGTTAAGCATGAGAATAGGCATAAACTGTGGACATACAATTAGCAACACAGCAGGTAGCGGCGCGGTAGGATATTTAAATGAGAGCAATGAGACAAGAGAAGTCGGGTATCGCCTTATGGATAAGTTGAGATGGCGCGGACATGAGGTTGTAGATTGCACCAACGACATAGCAGACTCTGCGCTCGATAATCTGCAGAAAATTTGCAAACTTGCAAACAAACAATCACTTGATATGTTTGTGTCGATTCACTTTAATTCAGGCGGTGGAGTAGGGTGCGAGGCGTATACAAATGATGGTAAAAATGCTGTGCATGCACAGGCTATGCTTGATAACCTGTCACAGCTTGGCTTTAGAAATCGTGGAATAAAAAATGGGTCAAATCTGTATGTTATAAAAAACACAACAGCAAGGGCTGTATTGCTTGAAGTTTGCTTTACAGATTCATGGATAGATGCAGAGTTATATACTCGCCTCGGTGCAGAAAAGATAGCGGAAGCAATAAGCGAGGCAATACCACTAGATGAGGAGGAATTATCAATGACTAAATATGAAGAATTAAAAGGCATGATATTGACACTTACAGAAGAGGTTAACAAACTTAAAAACCCAATGATATATAACTATATTGATGACAATATGCCCGTGTGGGCAAGGTCGACAATTGAAAAACTTGTTAGAAGAGGTGTGTTAAATGGCAACGAGAACGGGCTTAATTTGACTGAAGAAATGCTTCGTGTTCTGACCATATGCGACCGATTAGGCTTATATGATAAATAATACCAAAAGGCGCCCGACTACTGTGTGGGCGCCTTTTGGTATTATTTAATGTTATTTTGAATATAGATAAATGAATATATAAGGAGATGAGCATATGGAAGAAGAAAGAAAACACAAAGTTATACTTGAAAACAGAGAAAGACTAATAGTTGGAGCGGTTAGAGATATTGAAAGTTTCGACGATGAAAGGGTTGTAATAGCAACCGATATGGGTACAATGACAGTAGTCGGCGAAAATTTCAGAATTAGTAAGCTAAATGTTGATGATGGACAGCTGATTATAGACGGGAATATAGATGAGATTGAGTATGCAGAAACAGCATCAACAGACAAGGGGGGAGGTTTCTTTGGAAGGCTTTTTAAATAATAGCATAATTTATATGGTGGAGATGTGTTCAAAATGAGGCAGATATACGGACCGGATATCTCATATTTCCTTTGGTCAATTGTGTGCGGAATTTCAGCGGGGTTTTTGTACGATTTTCTGCGGCTTCACAGAAGAATAGTAAAAACTTCTGACATAGTGGTAAACATAGAGGACATATTATTTATAATTCTTGGCGGAAGCGCCGCTGCAATTCTTGCATATGTTGTAAACAACGGTTTTTTTCGCATTTACAGTTTGATAAGCATCGGACTTGGGTTTATTTTTTATCGTTTTATTATAAAGGATCGTTTAGTAAAGCTATTTATACGCATATACGCACTGTTGCGGAAAATATTAATTACTTGCCTCAAATTACTGTTGTTGCCGCTGCGAGGAGTTGTAAGAATTATAGGCAGACCGTTATTTATAACCATCAGGGGTTTTTGGGGTAGGGCAAAAACAGGAATTTGTATAAAAAAGAAAAAAGAGAATAAATATTGATACAATTTAAGGGGGCGGTCATTGACAAAAGGCCTGTGTTAGTATATAATAATTACAAGTAGGGTTTCATGTGTGGAAGATACGATAGCTTTAGTGTAATTATTACAAAGAGCGAAGGGAATGGAATTTCAGTGGCTGAAGCAAGAAATAACAGTGGTAGGAATGCGGCGAAAAAGAAAAATATAAATGTAAAAAGACTGTTGATTTCGCTAATTATTGCTATTGCCGCAATTTACTATATATATATCATGGTATGGCAACAGATTGCCATCAGTAAGAAGAGCAAAGACATAGAAGCGCTTGAGAGGCAACTTGTTGAGGCAACAGCAGAATCAGAGCGTCTTAGTCAGGAAGTAGAAAACCTTAATGATCCTGAGTATCTTGAAAGAGTCGCAAGAGAACAGCTTGGACTTGTAAGACCGAATGAACGCGTCTTTGTTGATTCTAACAAAAGCGAGGACAACGGCAGATAATTTAATAAAGGATATGATTTATTTTACATAAGAGGAGCGGACCTCCGGGAAGGAACATACAAAAGTATGCAGTTTGAAGTAGGAACAGTATTAGAAGGAAAAGTTTGTGGCATTGCGGCATTTGGCGCATTTGTCGAACTACCTGACGGAAAGTCGGGGCTTGTACACATTTCAGAGGTATCATCAAGGTATGTAAATGATATCAATGAGCATTTGAAAGAAGGGCAGACGGTAGTTGTAAAGGTTATATCCACAGAAAAAGGAAAAATCAGTTTGTCGATTAAGCAGGTTGAGAAGGAACAAAAAGAGGACAAGCCGGTGCATCGAAAAGAAAAAAGAAAGTCAGCGGAAAGACGCGCAGCGCAGCCGGATTTTAGTAAACCACCCGAAGAAGTTGTATTTGGCAGACGAGATGCCGATATGAGTTTTGACGATATGTTGCAAAAGTTTAAACAAGACAGTGATGAGAAGTTTCAGGATTTAAAGCGCAGCAACGATAACAAGCGGAGCGGGGGATACAAACGCTCTTATTAAGACTTGTGGTGATATAGGATAAAGAATTGTGCAGTGCGGCCAAAAGCCGCACTGAAATAATATACAAGGAGAAATCAGGAGGTTATATATATGTCAGGACATTCCAAATGGGCTACGATTAAAAGAAAAAAGGGAGCAATAGACGCCAAAAGAGGTAAAATATTTACAAAAATCGGGCGAGAGCTTATGGTTGCAGTTAAAGAGGGAGGACCTGATCCTGACAGCAACTCAAAGCTAAGAGATGTTATTGCAAAAGCAAAGGCAAACAATATGCCAAACGATAATATACAAAGAAGTATTAAAAAGGCATCAGGGGAAGGAAACACAAACGAGTATTTTGAAATGGTATACGAGGGATATGGTCCTGCCGGAATTGCCGTAATAGTTGAAACTCTGACAGATAATAAAAACAGAACAGCCGGAGATTTGAGGCATTATTTTGATAAGAATGGCGGAAATCTTGGCCAGAATGGTTGTGTCGGATTTATGTTTGACCGCAAAGGCATGATTGTTATAGAAAAGGTTGACGGCGTTGACGAGGATGCTCTTATGATGGATGCATTAGAGGCTGGTGCAGAAGATTTCAATGTAGAGGATGAGTGCTACGAGATTATGACAACCCCAGAAACATTCAGCGCGGTTCGTGATGCTCTCGATGCAGCAGGTTACAATTTTGCTGAGGCAGAGATTAGCTACATTCCACAGACAACTACAGTTCTTGAGAGCGAAGAAGACATCAAGAAGATGGAAAAGCTTATCGATATGCTTGAAGAAAACGATGATGTGCAAAATGTGTATCATACATGGGAAATGCCCGAAGAAGAATAATCTATAATGAGAAAATCCGTCTTGTATTGAGATGTCTGTGCCAACATGCTTGGAAGAGAATGTCGTATGAGAGGGTTTTTTCGTATATAGATAAAATGCGCATATAAATAAAAGGATAGAAAAATGAAAAAAATAATGTTTGTTTGCCATGGTAATATATGCAGAAGTCCAATGGCAGAGATAATCTTTCGTGATATGGTAGAGCGAGCGGGCAAAGGAGCCGAGTTTGAGATTGCATCATCTGCCACAAGCACCGAGGAAATATGGAATGGTATTGGAAACCCTGTATATCCGCCGGCAAGAGAGGAACTTTCAAGACATGGTCTCTCCTGTGCAGGCAAGAGAGCGGTACAACTTAGGGCAGATGATTATGAAAAATATGATCTGATTATCTGTATGGATGAGAGAAACATAAAGAACGCTATCAGAATACTTGGAGCGGATAAGGATAACAAGGTAAAAAAGCTTTTGTCGTATACTGGCGGCTGCCGTGATGTTGCAGACCCTTGGTATTCAGGCGATTTTGAGACGACCTATAAGGATATTTATGAAGGATGCAGCGCATTGCTTGATGCGTTATAGAAAAATTTACTGTAATAGTTTTAGTAAAGAGGTGTGACAGCGATGTTGTGTTGTAAATGCAAGAAAAATCTTGCCGTTGTATATGTTACAAGAATGGAACCAGACGGCAAGCAGGTAAACGAGGGATATTGTCTCTCCTGTGCCCAGGAGCTTAATCTTGGACCTGTAAATGATATAATGAAGAATATGGGATTAAATGCAGAGGAAATGGATAATCTTAATCGTGAAATGAGCGCCATGCTTGAAGAAATGGGAGATGAAATGCCAGATATGGCGGGTATGCCATTTGTGCAGGCGATTGCAGATGATTGCGAAGAGGAAGATGACACAGACGAGAGTATGAGCCGCAGTATGCAGAAAAACCCATTTGATTTTATGAGCAAGATGTTTGGCAAAAGTGATGACTCTAAAGAAGAGGCGCCGTCCAAACAGGATAAGAAGGGCGGCAAGCCGAAAAAGAATAAGCGCAAAAATCTTGAAATGTATGCAGTAAATCTGACATCAAAAGCTCAAAGAGGCGAGATTGATGCGGTTATCGGCAGAGATAAAGAGATGGAGCGAGCAGCACAAATCTTAAACCGCCGAACAAAGAATAATCCTTGCCTGATTGGTGAGCCGGGTGTTGGTAAGACGGCAATTGCCGAGGGCCTAGCACTTAAAATTGTAAAGGGTGAGGTGCCTGCAAAACTCTTAAAGTACGAGATATATCTTCTTGATATGACTGCTGTTGTTGCGGGAACACAGTTCCGTGGACAGTTTGAATCAAGACTCCGCAATATAATAGAAGAGGTAAAGGCTGCAGGAAACATAATCCTTGTCATTGACGAGATTCATACGATTTCATCAGCAGGCGATGCTGAGGGCGGAATGAGTGCAGGCAATATATTAAAGCCAGCCCTTTCAAGAGGTGAAATTCAAGTGATCGGTGCGACCACGCTTGAAGAGTACAGAAAGCATATTGAAAAGGATGCGGCACTTGAGAGAAGATTTCAGACTGTGATTGTTGAAGAACCGACGGTTGATGAGACAATTGACATCTTAAAGGGTATAAAGAGTTATTACGAGAATTATCACAAGGTTAAAATCAGTGACGATATAATCCGCACCGCCACAATACTTTCTGAAAGATATATAAGCGACAGGTTTCTGCCCGACAAGGCAATTGATGTAATTGATGAGGCGGCATCAAAGGCAAATTTAGAGAACGAAAGACTTATTGAGCTTGAAAAGCTTAAAAACAGTGCTATGGAAATTGATGCCGAGATAGAAAGACTTAATTCAAAGCTTGACGAGCAGCTAAGTGCACAAAAAGAGTCTGTGGAAAGTCAGCGTGCAGACGGTGAGGATATTCAGGTTGAAAAGGACGATAAAGGCGTTGAAATCTATGGCAAGATTGCAGAACTTAAGAGCCGTAAAATGAGGCTTGGCGAGGAAATTGAAAACATAGAAAAAGACGGAGTTGAGGTGTATATTACCGAGGAGGATGTTGCATCAGTCATTGAACTGTGGACAAAAATTCCTGTTAAGCACATTACAGAGCTTGAGACAACTCGACTTATCAATCTTGAAGAGAGGCTTCATAAACGAATTATCGGTCAGGATGAGGCGGTTTGCGCAGTTTCAAGGGCGATTCGCAGAAAGAGGGCGGGAATTAGCTTAAAACGCAGACCCGTATCATTTATATTTGTCGGCCCGACAGGTGTCGGCAAGACAGAGCTTGTGAAGAGAATTGCCCAAGAGGTCTTTGACGGGCAGGATTCTTTAATACGCCTTGATATGTCTGAGTATATGGAAAAACACTCGGTTGCAAAACTTATCGGTTCGCCCCCGGGATATGTGGGATACGACGATGCGGGTCAGCTGACTGAAAAGATAAGAAGGCATCCTTACTCTGTAATTTTGCTTGATGAGATAGAAAAGGCACACGCAGATGTAATGAATATAATGCTGCAAATACTTGATGATGGCAGAATTACGGACAGTCACGGAAAGACAGTGTCGTTTGAGAACACAATTATCATTATGACATCAAACGCAGGCAGTGACAGCCGCACAGGTGTGGTTGGCTTTAATGAGGGTGACAAGGCAATCGACATTAAGACCGAGAACGCACTTAAAGAAATCTTTAGGCCTGAATTTTTAAACAGAATTGACGAGACGGTTGTGTTTAAAGAACTGAACAAAGATGAACTTATTCAGATTATTTCTCTTATGCTGGATGATCTCAAAGAAGGGTTGAGCGAAAAAGAAATCGGCCTTGATGTTGATGATGAGGCAAAAGAGGTTATCCTTGATAAGTCATATAAAAGAGAATATGGCGCGCGTCCTATGAGAAGATATATAGAGCGTCATATCGAAGATGCTCTTGCGCATATGCTTTTGACAAATGATATTAAGAGCGGGCAGAGGGCGGTTGTAACCGCAGAGAATGGAGAACTCAAGATTAGTGCAAAATAATTAAAAGGTGTAGCGGTTTGCTACACCTTTTTTCTGTAATTTTTAATTATTATAAAGAGACCGGCAATCAGTATTGTGATTGACACAAGCTGTGAGATGCGAAAGGCTCCTATGTAGAGAGAGTCTGCCCTCAAACCCTCTATCATAAATCTGCCAAGGCCGTACCACACCATATATGATGAGAAAAGCTCGCCCTCAAATGACTTTCTCTTTTTAAGCAGAATAAGCAGAATAATGCCGATGCCGTTCCATATGGATTCATACAAAAATGTAGGGTGAACCATATTGGCAATAGTTGTGCCGTTGCTTTTAATAGTCATTGCCCAGGGGAGATTAGTCGGGGAGCCAAATGCTTCGCCGTTTACAAAGTTACCCCATCTGCCAATTGCCTGACCTATAAGCAAACCAATCGCCAGCAAATCAAGCACGGTCCCAAGGCATAACTTGTTTCTTCTGCAGTAAATAAATACTGTCAGAAACGCACCGATTGCGGCACCATATATCGCAATTCCACCGCTTCGGATGTTAAGAATGCTCAAAATGTCGCCATTGTACATATCAAAATTGAATGCTACATAGTAGGCTCTTGCACAAACAATCGAAGTTGGAAGAGCGATGAGTAGCATATTGATAACATGCTCACTGTCGAAACCTATGCGCCTGCACTCGCTTAGACCGTACCAAACGGCGAGACACAGACCAAGTGCAATTATAACGCCGTACCAGTAGATTGAAAAATTACCGATTGTAATAGCTGCTCGGTTTATTTCAAAAGAAAGGCCAAGATTTGGAAAGGAAATAAGATTTATCATAGGTGTTTCTCCTTATTGCTTGGCGTTTGTGGGACGAATTACCGATAGTACACAGTTGCTTGTGTCAAAATGTTCGCACAGACGGTCATAAATTTCCTCATAAGTCAGGTTCTCAACTGTGTCTTTATACTCAAACGGGTTCTGACTGTTGATAAGTTGACGAACAAATGTGTTTCCCATATTTTCCACGCTGTTAAAAAGTCTAATATCCTGAGAAATCAACACTTTTTTTGCTCTTTCTATAAGGTCTTTATCTATACCCGTCTTAACATGATGGTCAATTCGCTCCTTAACAATTTCAAAAACCTTTTCAGGTTCTGAAGAGTCACCGCCGATGAGGGTGTAGCCAAACCTTGGTTCCAACTCGGTTTCTACTCCAAAGCTTGAATCAATAAGACCCTTTTCGTACATTTCAAGGTACAGGTCACCGCTTTTACCAAAGACAGACTCAAGAATAATCTCGGTTGCAATCTCTTTCTTTAAAAGATCTGTGCCATACATCCCGGGCTTGTTGTCCTTAAAGCCTATGCGGAATATCGGCTGAGAGACGGATAAGGTTTGTTCAATACAGTTCTTTGCGCATTCCTTTGGTTCGATCGGGACAAACCTTTCAATCCTGCCAAGGTTTGTCTTGGCCAAAACATGTTTGTCGACATATTCAAGTGCTTTGTCAATATCAACATCTCCAACAAGAACAAGTATCATATTCGATGGATTATAGAATGTGTTGTAGCATTTGTAAAGTAATTCTGGAGTGATGTGAGAAATACTCTCCACCGTACCTGCAATATCAATCTTTACAGGATTTTCCTTAAACATAGCAGATAGTGTGTTAAAGAATACACGCCATTCGGGCTCATCATCGTACATCTTAATTTCCTGTCCGATTATACCCTGCTCCTTCTGAACATTTTCTTCCGTAAAATGTGGATGATTGACAAAATCAAGAAGGATATCAAGGTTTTCATAAAAGTTATCTGTACAAGAGAAGAGATACGCTGTAATATCAAAAGATGTGAAAGCATTACTGCTGGCGCCTGTACTTGCAAAGCGGTCAAAGGCGTTTGAACCGTCACTTTCCTCGAACATTTTGTGCTCAAGATAGTGTGCGATACCGTCAGGAACAGTTGTCATATCATCCTCGCCCGGCACCTTGAAGGTGCGGTCTTGAGAGCCATACTCTGTTGCGTATATTGCATAATATTTGTTAAAATTCTTTTTTGGAAACACATAAACTCTGAGCCCGCTTTTGTGGGTAATATACTGCATTTCTTCGCCGAGCTCGGTATTAATAAATTTTTGTACACTCATTTTTATACCTCCTCTGCGCTCTTGCCTTTTAAGAAGTAAACAGTATCAAAGCTAACCTTGCTCATAGCATCTGCAATTTGCTCTTTGTTAACTTGGTACAGTTCTTCTAATAGACCGTCTATTGTTTCGTTTGTTCCTACAATGGTCTGACTTAAATAATAATCCTCCATGGAGCGCAAGCTATCAGAGAGTGAGTGATAAGCATTTGTCAAATATTTCTTTGCGGCATCAATTTCAAAATCTTCAATTTCACCATTTTGCATCTTGTTAAACTGAACCATTATCTCATCGTAAGCTGCCTGATAGTTTTCGGTTTGAATTCCTGAACTTATCATCATTACACTTTTCAGTTTAGATGTTCTGGCTACTGCGTAGTAAGCAAGACTTAACTTCTCACGGACATTGTTAAACAACTTTGAAAACGGACTTCCGCCAAAGATACAGGTGGCAAGTAAAAGGGCAGAATATTCCTTGCTAAGCGGGTCGATTCCACAGCGAAGACCCATACACAGTTTGCTCTGTACCGTGTCAGCGTCCTCTGTAATATGTTTAATATCGCGCGTGTCAATTTCTGCAATCTGTGTTTTTATATACTCGCCAGATCTTTTTGCAAAGCAGGAACCCAGGACACTTTCAATATCTGTAATCACCGTATCGTCAACTGTACCGCTAATGAATATATCAACCTTTGCGTTGTTTATCACATACTGGTAAAAATCATAGAGATTATATGTTGTAATGTCATCTAAATCCTCTGCATAGCCAATCTCTGACATTCCGTAACCGTCTTTGCCAAACATAGCTTCGCGGCACTTGAGTTCGGCATAAGCTTTTTTGTCGTTGATAATACTTGCAATCGCGTTTTTTAGATTGTGTTTTTCGCTGTCTACATACTGTGGTAAAAATCCGCCGTCACTGACAAGTGGAGAGAAAATAAAGTCTCTGATAAACTCAGCGATCTGGC
The DNA here is from genome assembly GCA_045614945.1 of Clostridia bacterium. Classification (GTDB taxonomy): domain Bacteria; phylum Bacillota; class Clostridia; order Monoglobales; family Monoglobaceae; genus UMGS1820. The sequence continues at coordinate 44,434 of JAZLDW010000042.1, forward strand.
GTGTAAGATTTTCAGACACATACTTATCACAGATGTATTCAGAAGTAAAATACAAAACCTCTCCGTCACCTTTTGCTCTGACGCCTGCACTCATAGATGCACTGTAGAGGTCGTCAAGGCGGCGCGACATATCTTTAAGTGTAGGATAAGGTATGCAACCGCGTTTTAAAACGGACGGCAAAAGTGCCGCCCGTGTAACAGTTTCTCTTTTTAGAGGAATGTTAAAAAAAACACTCATTAAATTCGTCTTAAACTTCGGTGCGTTGACAATGTGAAGATCAACACCCTGTGTGAGATTTTTGCTTTTCATATAAACAACTCCTTATCAAGGGCAATAATGCTTTATATATTTTGCCGCAAAATCGCGTGCTTATTCGTCTTTGACAGTAGCATCAGGAAGACTTGTCACAACTTTGTGCTTATGGTTTAATGTGTCACTTATTATATCTTTAAGCAATGCCACAACCGGAACACCGATGAACATTCCAACCACCCCGAAAAGCCCACCGCCGAGAATAACACCTAAGATAACGAGGAGCGGTCTGATAGCAAGTGAGCTTGACACAAGGCGTGGCTGAATGATATTTGCATCAACCTGCTGAAGTACAATCAACACTGCAACAAGCACAAGGGCACTTACGAATCCACTTGTAAACAAAGTAATAACCGCTGCAATTGTAATTGCCAGAAAAGCACCAAAGTAGGGTATAAGGTTAAAGCTTCCAACCATAAGAGCTATAACGGCTGCATATTCCGTACCCATAATTGACAGCACGATCAGACTGAGGATGAAAACGATGCAGGCGTCAAGCAATTGGCAACTGATATATCTGTATATAAAACTTGCGATTGCGCGGGTATAAAATACAACTCCGCGTCTGAACTTTTCGGGCAGACATCTTTTTGCGAAGCGGTTAATACCAACCTTGATGCCTTTTCTGTCAATAAGCATGTAAACCGAGATAATAATGCCAAGAAAGATGTCAACAATGGTTGAACCAAAGTTTATAACGCCTTTTGCATATTTGTTTACATTGCCAAGGTCAAATATATTCAGAATTTCGTCAAGAGATAACCAGTTGCTGTTGATAAGGTTTTGTATGCTTTTGTCATCAATCGTAATAATGCCAAAGGAGTTAATCCACGATACAAAAGAGCGGATGATAGTCGGCAGCTGGTCGATAAAGCTTTTTATGCTCTCTACAAGTTGCGGAATAATTGCAATCATAATAAGGACAATTGCGGCTATAACGACAAGATAAACGATGGTAACCGAGAGACCGCGTCTGTGCTTTTGTAGAAATTCTGACTTTGTTTTGTGAAGCAAAATCTCTGTCCTTTTGCAGGGGATACGCAAAACAAAGGCTATTGCAGCACCTATGAAAAATGGGGTAAGAAGATGCAAGACCTTTGTAAAAAAGTCAATTATAACGCCAAAGTTGTCAAATGTGTTGTAGACAATGATAAGCGCAACTGCCAGAATAAATATACTGAAATATTTTTTTAAATCCTGAAATTTCAAAATTTTCACTCCAATACAAAAGGGTATATTACCCCTTATATTAATTTTTATATTAAAAGTATACCACAAAAGAGAAAAATAGTAAATATATTTATTGTAAAATTTTGTTTAATATATAAATATAATTTTTTATACCTTCCCCATGGGGTGCCTCAATGATTTGCAACGGGCGGATAATATCCGCCCGTTTATTTTCCCATTTACATATTGCAATAAAAATGGTAAAATGTTAATGTAAAGCAATAACGGAGATATCAGAACACAAGATGGACGGCACACCGTCCCTTTTGTTTAGTTTTATATTGACAAAATGAGGAAAATGGTGTAGAATATCAAGTAAAATAAATATAATTAATCCCAGGGAGGAAAATTACAATGAAAAAGTTAATTTCTATGGTTCTTTGTGTAGTTCTTGCGCTTGGTGTTCTCGCAGGTTGCGGCACAGCTCCTGCTACTACAGACGCAGCAGAAAAGCTTGTTATGGCTACAAACGCAGCATTCCCACCGTATGAATTTTACGAAGGTGAAAAGATCGTTGGTATCGATGCTGAAATCGCAGCTGCTATCGCTGAAAAACTCGGCATGGAGCTTGAAATTCAGGATACAGAATTCGGCTCAATCATCACAGGCGTACAGACCGGTAAGTATGACATTGGTATGGCAGGTATGACAGTTACAGAAGAGCGTATGCAGACAGTTAACTTCTCAGAAACATATGCAACAGGTATTCAGTCAGTTATCGTTAAGGATGGCTCAGATATCAAGTCTATTGATGACCTTGCAGGCAAGAAGATTGGTGTTCAGCAGGATACAACAGGTCACATTTATTCAGCAGATGAGTATGGTGACGAGTTCGTAACACCTTACAACAAAGGTGCAGATGCAGTTTCAGCTCTTATCAGTGGCAAGGTTGATTGTGTTATCATTGATAACGAACCTGCAAAATCATTTGTTGCAGCAAACGAGGGTCTTGTAATTCTTGATACAGAGTATGCAGTAGAAGATTATGCTATCTGTATTGCAAAAGAAAACACAGAGCTTTTGGAAAAGGTTAATGGTGCATTGGCAGAACTTATTGCTGACGGAACTGTTAAGGCTATTGTAGACAAGTACATCGCTGCCGAATAATTTTCAAAAACAGAGACAAACAAATGACGTTGCACCATTTGGTGCAACGTCAAATCTTGTATATAGGAGTTGATTTTCGTGTCGTTAAAGGACCAGTTTATACTTAATTTTATAGACGACAACAGATGGAAGTATCTGGTGCAGGGCCTTGGCAGAACTTTGCTGATTGCGTTTTTCGCAGTCTTAATCGGCGTAGTTATAGGCATTATTGTTGCGAGTATACGTTCCAGCTATGATAAAAACCGCGAAAGCCTTGCGAGAAGAAAAAACTTTGGATATTATTTTCTAAAGATATGCAATGGTTTATGTAAGATATATCTTACAATATTCAGAGGTACGCCTGTTGTTGTTCAGCTCCTTATAGCATACTTTATCATTTTTGCGTCCTCAAATAATGGAGTAATGGTTGCATCAATTGCTTTTGGTATAAATTCAGGTGCATATGTTGCAGAAATTTTAAGAGGCGGAATAATGAGTATTGACAATGGTCAGTTTGAGGCCGGAAGATCCCTTGGGCTTAACTATTTTCAAACAATGATATATATTATAATTCCTCAGGTTTTTAAAAGTGTTTTGCCGACTCTGCTCAACGAGTTTATAGCTCTTTTGAAAGAGACCTCAGTATCTGGCTATGTTGGTATTATTGACCTTACAAAAGGCGGAGATATAATCAGAGGCCGTACATTCTCGGCGTTTATGCCTTTGCTTGCGGTTGCAGTGATATATCTTGTAATTGTTATGTTGTTGACCTACCTGACCGGAAAGCTTGAGAGGAGGTTGCGTACAAGTGAAAGATAATATCATAGAAGTTAAAGGCCTTAAGAAGTACTATTTTGATGGCAAGATAAAAGCTCTTGACGGTGTTGACCTTGATGTGAAAAAGGGCGAGGTTATCGTAATCATCGGTCCGTCAGGCTGTGGTAAGTCCACACTCTTGCGCTCTCTTAATCTTCTTGAGATGCCAACAAGCGGCGAGATTTTTCTTGAGGGTGTAGATATTGCAGACCCAAAGAATGACATAAATCTGCACAGGCAGAAGATGGGAATGGTGTTCCAGCAGTTTAACCTCTTTCCACACATGACAATACTTAAAAATCTCTGCATTGCACCGATGAAGCTCTTGAAAAAGAGTAAAGAGGAAGCGGAGCGGCAGGCGATGGAGTTGTTGAGTGTCGTTGGGCTTGAGGACAGAGCGTGTGCATATCCTGCACAGTTGTCGGGTGGACAAAAGCAGAGAGTTGCCATAGTTCGCGCACTTTGTATGAACCCCGATGTAATGCTCTTTGATGAGCCGACATCTGCACTTGACCCCGAGATGGTCGGCGAGGTTCTTGATGTTATGAAGAAACTTGCGGCAGACGGAATGACAATGCTTGTAGTAACACATGAGATGGGGTTTGCAAGAGAGGTTGCCGACAGAGTAATATTTATGGAAAGCGGCAGGATTCTTGAAATGGGAACTCCGGACCAGATTTTCTCAAATGCTCAGAACGAGAGAACAAAAGAGTTTTTAAGAAAAGTTTTATAAAAAAAGAAGAGTGCAACGCACTCTTCTTTTTAGTTTCTTTCATATAGATTATTTCCTTGTGAGTCGATAATCACGATTGCGGGGAAGTCAACAACAGTCAGTTTTCTTATTGCCTCGGTGCCAAGGTCTTCGTAGGCAACAATCTCTGCAGACGTTATGCTCTTTGCAATAAGTGCACCTGCACCGCCGATTGCGCCAAGGTATACGGCGCCGTGCGTCTTCATTGCTTCGATTACCTCAGGACTTCTCTCGCCTTTTCCAATCATTGCGGTCTGCCCAAGCGATATTAAGGTCGGAGCATACATATCCATTCTGCCGCTTGTGGTAGGCCCGCAAGAACCAATAACATGACCCGGTTTTGCAGGGGTAGGACCTGCGTAGTATATTGCAAGGTTCTGGATCTCAATCGGTGGCTCTATACCATTTGCAAGGTTTTCGGTCAGCCGCTTGTGGGCGGCATCACGGGCAGTATATATTGTGCCTGTAATTAAAACCCTGTCACCTGCTTTTAAATTTTTTACAGTCTCTTTTGTTATTGGTGTAGTAATATTAATGGGCATTTTGTATCCCTCACTATCAAAATCTAAAATCAGCAATATTGTTCCATATCAAGAACGCTGTCTAAAATATAGTCGGCGTTATTTTCTTCAAAATACTTCTTTGCACCGTTTCGGTCAACCCCTGTCAACACACCAAGAAAACTAAAACCTGCCTTTTTTGCGGCAATTAAATCACAAGGTGCATCCCCAACAACGAGAACCCTTTCAAGTTCACCATAGGTATAGTTGCCATCAATCAGTTCCTTGTTTGTGTGATTTTCTCCAAGGGCTGCTTTAAGAAAAACAAATGGATCAGGTTTAGAGAGAGGGTATTTTGACTTTAATTCCTTTTCTGCCTCTACAACCTCATCGTATGTGGTGTATATGTTACTATCAAAGTATTTATCAATTCCGGCATTTTTAAGGGCAAATTCTGCCTCGTCTCTTGGTCTGCCTGTACCGACACCAAGTCTTGCGCCCTTGTCTTTGAGTTTTTGCAGAACCCTGTCTATATCAGAATTCTCAAAAATTATTCTGTCGTCTGTCTTCATACCCTCAAACTCATCGGTGCCATGAAAGTAGGATTGAAAGGTATCAACAAGCTCTCTCCATAAACCATCGCCACCGCGTTTGTAGTATCCTGTTTCTTTTTCGGGCAGAGAGGGAAGAGCAATCTCCTCGATTGCAGAGTAAATCTCGGGAGCTTTCATGTCGATGTTCTCGATAAACATACACACACTCTGAAAATGAGAGGTGTCAAGTGTGTCGAGTTCAGGATTTAAATATTTTGACACGCAAAAAACTATATAGGCAAGATCCCAGTTGGAGTTTACGCCAAGACGCTTTACCGCCTGAACAAGTCTGCCGCCACAGAACATTGAGTTAAAAATCTCGCTAAATTGTTTGCGACACCACTCTCTGTCGATTCCGCAGCGGCCGTAGTGCTCGTAATTTATCAAAAGGTCGTATGCAGTCAGCGCGGCGGTCTGCCAATAGACGCGCTCGCTTGTGATGACTCCGTCTAAATCAAAAATTATTTTGTCATAATTACTCAGCTGTAATTTCATATACAACCTCCCCTGCAACGCCGGAGGTTGCACCTCCCTTTACAGTATCGGGATTTATTGCTGCACCAAGGGCGATGCCAACTGCGCGGTATACGGATTCCCAGATGTGGTGACCGTTTTCACCTTTTTCAAGGTCTATGTGAAGGGTGCATCTTGCGCCCTGCACAAAGCCGTCAAGGAATGTAAGAAGCTCTTCAGCGGGCATATCCTCAACTGTTTCTGCATAATCTGTCTCGGTCGTAAAATCAAACAGAGCTCTGTCTTCAAACGAGATTACGGCAGTAGTTTTTGCTTCGTCAATTATTCCGATGCCAAAACCATAGCCTGATGGTTTGTTAAGGCGTACGAACTCACCAACTGCCTTGCCGAGCGTCATAGATACATCCTCGGTCACAAGGTGAATAAGCTGAAAATCGGGCAGGTTAAGTTCTATATCAATATTAAGGCCTGAACGCCATACGATATGCTCAATCATATGGTTAAGAAAGGGAAGAGGAGTGCGAATGTGTTCTCTGTAATCACTCCAGAGTTCTCCCTTTTCGATTATAACCTTAACGGATGATTCGCTTGTGCGACGCGTCGCTGTAATTTTGTTTTTCATAATAAACCCTCCTGAAATATTGGGAAGTATTTTACTTTCTGTCTTTAACTGCAAGACCGTGTGTGTCAAAGCCCTCAACTGTTGCGATGCGATATGCATAGTCTCTTACCATCTCAAAGCCGTCTTTGCTTGCATAACCAACAGAAGAACGCTTCAAAAAGTCAAGAACTGATACGCTTGAATAGGTCTTTGCAGACTGTCCTGTCGGAAGTATGGCATTTGGACCGAGCACGAAATTACAAAGTGTAACAGGGGTATAGTCGCCAAGCAGAATTTCGCCTGCGTTTTTAATTTTTGGCAATACCTCAAATGGCTTGTCTGTCATAACCTCCATATGCTCAGGCGCATATTCGTTTACAAATGCGATACTTTCTTCAAGGCTGTCTGTGATAATCGCACCGCCGTAGGTAGAGAGATTTGTTGTTACAAACTCGCGGCGTTTATCAGAAATCTTTTCAAGCTGACGCTCTACAATAGGGATAACCTTTTCTACAAGTTCTGCACTGTTTGTTACAAGCAGGGATGCAGAGTCAGGACCATGTTCTGCCTCAATCATCCAGTCAAGAGCAACCTTTTCGGGGTCGGCATTCTCGTCTGCAAGAATGATAGCCTCGCTGGGGCCCGCAGGAAGACCTGCGTCAATATAGTTTGCAAGAACTCTCTTTGCGGCGGTCGCGTAAGAGTTGCCCGGGCCAATAATCTTGTGACACTTGGGGATTGTCTCGGTGCCGTACGCGACTGATGCAACTGCCTGAATACCGCCGACTTTGTATATCTCTGTAATGCCGATTATTTTAGCGGCAGCAAGGATTGCATCGTCAACCTCGCCCATTTCGTTGGGAGGGGTAACTACAACAATCTTCTCAACCCCTGCAACAACGGCAGGAATTCCAAGCATCAGCATAACCGAGGGGAAGCTTCCCTTACCTCTTGGAACATAAAGACATACATCTACGATAGGTGTGGTTTTTTCGCCAACAAGGAGACCCTTGTCAACCTCGGTAAACCACATTTCCTCGGGCATTTGCTTTTCATGGAAATTACGAATGTTTTTAGCGGCGTAAACAATTGCCTCTCTTGTTTTATCGTCAAGACGGTTGTAGCCGTCCTCGATTTCTTCAGGCTTTACTTTGATGCGGTCTTTTGTAAGTTCAACACGGTCAAACTTAGCAGTGTACTCAAGTACCGCTTCGTCACCACGCTTGCGGATGTCGTCAGAAACTTCTTTGGCAAGTTGCATATGTCCGCTGATGTCAATCTCTGCGCGCTTCATGATAAAGTCTCTTTTTTCTTCTGTCAGTTCAGATAACTTGTAAACATTCATAATATATTTGTCCTTTCTCTGCCTTGCGGCATTATAATGCAAAGTAAAAATAACTATATCAAATAATTATACAACAAAAAATCGCAAACTTCAAGAGTTTGCGATAAAATTTTGTACATTATTTAAGCAAATTGTATACTCTGTCAATTTCGAGTTCTTTTTTCCATATTGCCATTGCAGTATCGTCTTTTAAAATCGGGCTTGCGCTTTTGGCAAGAGGAAGAGTGGCGGTAGTTTTTGCAAGATTTAAGATTTTTTGACCAACCTCGTTAAAATCAAGGATTTTTATATACTGCGGTTCAAGTGCAATATCGTCTTTTGTTATACCAAGATATGCACAAAGAATTGCTCTGCGTATCCGACTATACGCATAGCGTTTTGACTTTACATTCTCAAAAAGTGCATCAAGGGATGTTGCCTGCATTGCCTCTGTCTTTATCTTGTTTTCAAGCCCCTCGGAAATATCGGGGGTATTTGCTATTTCGTCTGTTGACATAAGGCAAAGGGATGATAAAATCGCCATCTCTGCATTGTTGATGCAAACAGGGGTTTTGTCTGCGTAGAGTTTATATGCATCGTATGGTACGCAGGAGGAGATGTCGTTGCCTTGCGCGAAAGCTTCTCTGATAAAAGATGCAGAAGCAAAACCGTCTGTGGAATCATGGCTGTTGTGCATTGCGCCTTTTCTCTTGATAAGGACAGGCTTGAGGGCAGAATTCTGTTTTATAATTGCCTTTAAATATTCAACGGCCAAAAGATTGTTTGGCAGAGATAATATTTCTGCACTGTTCTCACCTAAAAATTTTGCGGTGATTTTTGCCCTGGCTGCGGCAAAGGAGGCGCCGCATGATAGTTCTTTTGCAAGACAGGTTTTATATTCATCTGTCTCATTTGCAAGAAAGGAGGCAATTTTATATAAGTCATCTACATTATCATGCTCTGCACCAAAGACAAGATATTCAATCGTGCCAAGGGCTGAAAGGGTTTTTACTGTCGCTGATGCGTAACCCTCGGCAGAGCGAAGAACAAACAGAGACGGATTTTCAAGCACAAGGTCGATTCCACCTGAGATTGCGGCCTTGCATCTTATATCCTTAGGAAAGATGGCAAAGTCTCCACGCTGTACGGTGTTGCCACTCATAAGCGCGACAATTCCGTCGCAACCTGTGATGCGACGTGCTTCGTCTATTTGAAATTTATGACCGTTATGAAACGGATTGTATTCGCATATAATTGCCGCAATTTTCATAGAAACACCTC
>JAZLDW010000043.1:0-9168 GCA_045614945.1 Clostridia bacterium
AAAAAAACCTTGAAGTTTATAAACTTCAAGGTTTTTATGTTTCTTAATACATTCCGCCGCCTGCACCTGCCATTGCAGCCGCTGCTGCTGCATCTGCCGCAGGGTCTGGTTTATCTGCCACAAGGCTCTCTGTTGTAAGAACCATAGCAGCAACACTTGCCGCATTTTGAAGAGCAGAGCGTGTAACCTTTGTTGGGTCAACAATACCACCCTTGAGCATATCCATATACTCGTCAGTAAGCGCATTGTAGCCTACGCCAACCGCACTCTCTTTGATTTTGTTTACGATAAGGCTACCCTCGATGCCTGCATTGAAGGCAATCTGACGAACTGGTTCTTCAAGAGCACGAAGAACAATCTGTGCACCTGTCTTTTCATCACCTTCTGTTTCTGCTACAACCTTTTCAACTGCAGGGATTGCGTTGATAAACGCTGTACCACCGCCGGCAACAATACCTTCTTCAACTGCTGCACGGGTTGCCGCAAGAGCATCTTCGATTCTGAGTTTCTTTTCTTTCATTTCAATCTCAGTAGCCGCACCAACCTTGATTACTGCAACACCACCTGCAAGTTTTGCAAGACGCTCTAAAAGTTTTTCTTTATCAAACTCTGAAGTTGTCTCTTCTATCTGGCTTCTGATATTGTTTACTCTGTTTGCAATCTCATCCTTGTCGCCCATGCCGTCTACGATTATGGTGTTCTCTTTCTGTACCTTTACCTGACGCGCACGACCAAGAACCTCAATTGTTGCATCCTTAAGTTCCATACCAACTTCTTCGGATACAACCTGACCGCCGGTGAGAATTGCAATATCCTTAAGCATTTCTTTTCTTCTGTCACCAAAGCCCGGAGCCTTTACACCAATACATGTAAATGTGCCTCTGAGTTTATTGACAATAAGAGTTGAGAGCGCTTCTCCCTCAATATCTTCTGCAATAATGAGAAGTTTCTTACCTGACTGAACAATCTGTTCAAGAAGAGGAAGTATCTCCTGAATATTAGTGATTTTCTTGTCTGTGATAAGGATAAGAGCATCATCGATTACCGCTTCCATCTTATCAGTATCTGTAACCATGTATGGCGAGAGGTAACCTCTGTCAAACTGCATACCCTCAACAACCTCTGAATATGTCTCAGCTGTCTTTGATTCTTCAACTGTAATTACGCCGTCACTTGTAACCTTTTCCATTGCATCTGCAATTAAGTTACCAATTACTTCATCCGCAGCAGAAACTGATGCAACACGAGCGATATCTTCCTTGCCGTCAACCTTTTTGCTGTTGGCAATAATCTCTGTTGTTGCTGCGCTTACTGCGTTTGCCATACCACGACGCACAATCATGGGGTTTGCACCTGCAGCTACATTCTTCATACCCTCACGGATAAGCGCCTGTGCAAGAAGTGTAGCAGTTGTTGTACCATCACCTGCAATGTCATTTGTCTTGGTAGCAACCTCTTTTACAAGCTGTGCTCCCATATTCTCAAACGCATCTTCGAGTTCTACCTCTTTTGCAATTGTAACACCATCATTTGTGATAAGAGGTGCACCGTATTTCTTGTCAAGAACAACATTTCTTCCCTTAGGGCCGAGTGTTACCTTAACTGTATCTGCAAGTTGATTTACGCCACGCTCAAGCGCGCGTCTTGCCTCTTCACCGAATAAAATCTGTTTTGCCATTTTAATTACCTCCAAAATTTAGAATTTATAAATGCAAAATTAGTCAATCTTGGCAAGAATGTCACCTTGTTTAAGAATAATATATTCCTCTCCATCGAGTTTAACCTCTGTGCCAGCATACTTGCTCATTATTACTTTGTCACCAACCGCGAGTTCCATAACAACTTCTTTTCCGTCTACAACTCCGCCCGGACCAACTGCAACAACCTCTGCAATCTGAGGTTTTTCCTTTGCTGTGCCGGCTAAAATAATACCGCTCTTTGTTGTTTCTTCTGCTTCCAGCATCTTGATTACTACTCTGTCAGCCAATGGTTTAATGTTCATAAAATGAACCCTCCTTATATTATATAAATGTATAATAAAAAAACAAATTAACCCCTTGTTAGCACTCTAAATCGCCGAGTGCTAACTATGTAATGATACAAAATTTATACAAATAAATCAAATGGAATTATAAGCATTTACAGTCTATTATTTCCAATTATGACTAGTTATTGCATCTTTTATACCATTTTCCTCAAATTCGTTGTTTTGAGCTAAATATTAGCGCAGTGACAATACAGTCACTGCGCTTTATTTATCCAATATAACTGCAAGCCGCAAGGGCCGCAACGGCACCATCCGACGCCGCTGTTGCTACCTGTCGTATCTTCTTTGCACGGCAATCGCCTGCGACAAATACACCTTTTATGTTTGTCTCACAACTCTCGTCTGATTTTACATAGCCATAATCATCAAGGCTTATTGCATCTGCAAATATTTCATTCTGCGGTATAAGTCCGATTGCAACAAACATACCATCCACGGGCAACTCAAACTCTCCGTCTCCGTTTTCAAGGACGATACCACTAAGTTCGTCTTCTCCCAACAGTTTCTTAACCGTTGTACCGTAGATAACCTCTGCATTTGACTTGCCTGCAAGTATCTTCTGCAGTTTATCCTCGCCTGTTAAAAAGTCAAGGTTCTGTACCACATACACCTTTTCACAGGTCTCGCTGAGGAGTATTGCCTCCTGAAGTGCCGAGTTTCCGCCGCCGATTACCGCAACTGTTTTGCTCTCGTAGAAAGCTCCGTCGCAAACTGCACAAAAAGAAATTCCGTTGCCGACAAAATCTTCTTCTCTGTCGAGCCCAAGCATACGATGTTTTGTTCCCGTTGCAATAATTACTGCTTTTGCGTTAAACTCACCCTCATCAGTAACAATGGTATGTACATCACCACAAATAATCTTCTCTACCTCGCAACACTCAATGTCTGCATCAAGCGAAATAGCCTGTTCCATAAGTTTCTCTGCAAACTCGTTGCCAGTTACACTTTTAAATCCCGGAATATTTTCAACTTTTGGTGATGATGTAATCTGTCCGCCAAAGGTGCCCTTTTCAAGCACAACGACAGATTTGTTTGCTCTGCCTGCATATACAGCGGCGGTCAGCCCCGCAGGGCCGCCGCCAATAATTGCTATATCATATATTTTCATATTACTCACGCCTTTAACGCCTTTTTAATGTCTGAAACTCCTGCAAACTTAGCAATTTCTCCGCCGTTTACCATTACAAGAGTTGGTGCCTGCTTAACTTCCATCTGAGTTGCAAAGTCTTTGTTCTCTTCTGACAAAATTTTGGTGTATGCTACACCTGCTTTATCAAGAACAGAGCATGCCATCTTACAGTTTGGGCAGGTCGCAGTTGTAAAGAGGTAGTTACCATCTGCTATACCTGTACTATCCGCAGCACAAGCAGCCTCCTCTTTCACCTTTTTGAGCGAAGATGTAAGCTTTGAATTCTCAATATTATAAACCTTACGCTCTTTATACTCCTGAGCTTTACCATCGTTCCAGTTCTGTACAGGTCTGTAATATCCTGTGATACGGCTGTATACTTCTGTTGTTTCTCCACACTCAGGACATGTAAACTGCTCACCTGCAATATATCCATGTTTCTTACATACAGAGTATGTAGGAGACAATGTGTAGTAAGGCAGCTTGTAGTTCTCTGCAATCTTGCGAACAAGAGATGCAGCCGCCTTCCATTCAGGCATCTTCTCACCAAGAAATGCGTGGAATACTGTACCTGATGTATAAAGCGTCTGGAGTTCATCCTGAATATCAAGAGCTGTGAAGATATCCTCTGTATAACTAACCGGCAAGTGTGAACTGTTGGTGTAGTATGGGTTACCCTCCTCGCCTGCAGTAATAATATCAGGATAGTGCTTTAAGTCATGTTTTGCAAGACGATAGGCTGTAGACTCAGCAGGAGTTGCCTCAAGGTTATACAAATCACCATATTCTTCCTGATAGTCAGAGAGTCTCTCTCTCATATGGTTGAGAACATCCTTTGTAAATTCCTGAGCCTTTTCTTCTGTCAAATTACCTTTAACCCACTTTGCGTTAAGGCACGCCTCGTTCATACCAACAAGACCGATGGTTGAGAAATGGTTATCAAATGTACCAAGGTATCTCTTTGTGTAAGGATAAAGACCAATATCGAGGAGCTTGCTGATAACGGTTCTCTTAACTTTAAGTGAACGCGCTGCAATATCCATCATCTTATCAAGACGGGTATAGAAGTCTGCCTCATTCTTTGCAATGTACGCTATTCTTGGCATATTGATTGTAACAACGCCGACAGAACCTGTAGACTCACCACTACCAAAGAAACCACCTGACTTTTTACGAAGTTCTCTGAGGTCAAGTCTGAGTCTGCAGCACATACTTCTTACATCACTTGGTTCCATATCGCTGTTGATGTAGTTTGAGAAGTAAGGTGTACCATACTTTGAAGTCATCTCAAAGAGGAGACGATTGTTCTCTGTGTCTGACCAGTCAAAGTTGTTTGTAATAGAATATGTAGGAATCGGATACTGGAAGCCACGACCATTAGCATCGCCGTCAATCATGATTTCGATAAACGCCTTGTTTATCATATCCATTTCCTTCTGACAATCCTTGTACTTAAAGTCAACCTCTTTGCCGCCTACTATACAGTTGAGCTCTGCAAGGTCGGCAGGAACAACCCAGTCAAGTGTGATGTTCGAAAATGGTGCCTGAGTGCCCCATCTACTTGGTGTGTTTACACCGTATATAAATGACTCGATACACTTTTTAACCTGATCAAAACTTAAGTCATCAATCTTTACAAAAGGTGCAAGGTATGTGTCAAATGATGAGAAAGCCTGAGCGCCTGCCCATTCATTCTGCATTATACCAAGGAAATTAACCATCTGGTTACAAAGGGTTGCAAGGTGGCTTGCAGGCGAAGATGTAATCTTTCCGGGAACCCCTCCCAAACCTTCCTGAATAAGCTGCTTAAGTGACCAACCTGCACAGTAACCTGTGAGCATAGACAAGTCATGAATATGAATGTCTGCATTTCGGTGCGCGTTGCCAATTTCGTCATCATATATTTCTGACAGCCAATAGTTTGCAGTGATTGCACCAGAGTTGCTGAGGATAAGTCCGCCGACAGAATATGTAACAGTGGAGTTCTCCTTTACACGCCAGTCGTTGATATCAAGATAGTTATCAACGATTGCCTTATAGTCAACCATGGTTGCACCGATGTTACGGATTTTTTCTCTCTGACGACGATATACGATGTACGCCTTTGCAACATCACTGTAGCCAGCCTTGATGAGAACAGACTCAACACTGTCCTGAATATGTTCTACATCTATCTTCATATCCTCAATCTGAGGTTCAAATTCTGCCGTAACCTTAAGGGCAAGAAAATCAATTATGTCATCATTATATTGTCTGTTGCAAGCATCAAACGCCTGCTTAATAGCTGTGCTGATTTTGGAAAGGTCAAAAGTTGCCAGCTTTCCATCTCTTTTTACTACGTTATACATAATTTTCCTCCATATTGTTTTTCTAGGTATTGTACATTATAACACCATATTTTCTATTTGTCAATACCCAAAACACAATATATTGTGTTTTTTTATAAAAAATATTTCTAAATATTGTGGGTGCCAATTATCCGCGTATTTTGGCACTTTTCACGGATTTTGATGCCGCAAGTCGCATTTTTTCGAGTGTTTCTTCGTCTACCGGACTTAAATTTTCTCCTATAATGTGCCCCGAATCAACAAAATTTTGCAAAAAATATTTTTCTGCACCCATTATCCTAACCCCAATATCTTGTATATCGGATATAGTATGGAGTTCTTTTACAACAGTGGTGCGAAACTCATAACCAACTTTTCCGCTGAGCAAAAAATCTATACTTTCTTCTATTAAATTAACATCTAAGTTTTCACAGCCTGCCGTCTGTGGATATTTTGCAATTGAATTTTTTATATCCATCGCCACATAATCAATCAGTTTATTTTTCACAAGGTCTTTAAGCTCTTTCGGGAAGCTTCCGTTTGTATCAAGCTTTACATTATACCCAATGTCTTTGACCTTTTTTATAAACTCTTTTATTTCCTTATTTATAAGAGGCTCTCCACCTGTTATGCAGACACCGTCGAGGATACCTTGCCTTTTCTTCAAAAAATCAAAGACATACTCCTCGGTATACTCACCCGTCTCCCCTCCGTCTACCAAAAGGGCATTATGACAAAACGGACAGCAGAAGTTACAGCCCCTTGTAAAGAGTGTACAGGCAACCTTGCCCGGAAAGTCAAGCAATGTTAGTTTTTGAAATCCCCCGAATATCATAATATCCCTCCATATATTTTAATTTATTTTAAATATCCAAAAAATGTTTTCTGTCTAAAAATAACAAAGTGGAGTCTCCGTTGTGCAGAGACTCCTTTTAGAATTTTTACTTACTAGGGCAACATTCTCTTTGTTGTGGGCTTTGGATATACCATACACTGTGCAAACGCTTCTGCATATGTAGCACCACACTGATAACCGCGATATTTCGAAATAGTCCTTACCATATCTGCAAAGTCAATATTGTCATGCTCACGCATCCACTTGAGCTGGCTTTCGTGACATTCAAGCATCTCTAACTTAATGTCAATTTCGTCGGTAATATCAACATACTCTGTTGGTAAAAATTCGTTTCCGCCAAGATTATCCATATAAAAAATAGGTGTAACCTGCGATGGAGTCATACATCCTGATTCATAATGTGGTACACTTGCCGCAAAAGATGCATCAAACACCAGACGACTTACCGCAACATGGTCAGGCATGTAATCATTAGGTGCGTGAGTGATTATAAAATCAGGCTGCGCCTCACGGATGACATCAACCACTTTATCGCGTTGTTCTTTTGACGATTCGTACGCCATCAAATCTCCGATATCACATGTAACAACTTTAATCCCTGCAAGCTTACCTGCATTTATCGCCTCCTGCTTGCGAATTTCCGCAAGTTCATCAGGCTGAATGATAACATGACCAAGATTACCATTACAAACATGGCAAACCGTAACATTATCTCCGCGTTTAACACATTTCGCCAATGTGCCGGCGCAGTTAATTTCAATATCATCAGGATGACAACCAATTGCTAAAACATTCATAGTAAAATTCCCTTTCTTATATTAATTTATATTAGCTATGTTATTTAACTATAAATTATTATAACCTTATGATTTTTAAATTTCAACCTTATTTTTAATTTTTTTAAAAAAATAACGCATATCAGTTTTAAAACTGATATGCGCCACTGCGATACTGCAATTAATCTTCTAATCTTCTCAGATTTATTCTGCCCTTCTTTTCATCTATCTCGATGATTTCAACCTTTACATTGTCGCCAATATTTACAACATCAGTAACCTTTTCTACTCTTGTTTTTGAAAGCTTTGATATATGAATAAGGCCATCCTTGCCCGGAAGAATGTTTACAAACGCACCAAAATCAAGTACGCTCACAACCTCACCCTCGTAAATTTCTCCAACCTCAGGTTCTTTAACAATCATTTCTACCATTCTCTGTGCCTTTGCACCCATTTCCGAATCAACTGCAGCAATTCTTACAACTGCATAGTCTTTCTCTTCCTTAACCTCAATCTTTGTGTTGGTCTCTGACTGGATAGCCTTAATTGTCTCGCCACCCTTACCGATAACCTCACCAATCTTGTCAACAGGAATGTTTATAGAAATCATTTTTGGTGCGTACGGAGAAAGTTCTTCTCTTGGCGCATCTATTGCTTTGAGCATAACCTCATCAAGGATATAGTATCTTGCATTTTTTGTCTGCTCAAGAGCGGTCTTTATGATAGCAGGGGTAAGTCCATCAACCTTTAAGTCCATCTGGATTGCAGTGATACCCTTCTTGGTACCTGCAACCTTAAAGTCCATATCGCCAAAGAAATCCTCAACACCCTGAATGTCCACCATTGTAAGGAAGTTGTCATCATCCTCCGGATCTGTAATAAGTCCAACAGAGATACCTGCAACAGGCGCAGTAATCGGAACACCCGCATCCATAAGAGCAAGTGTACTACCACAGATACTACCCTGTGATGTAGAACCATTTGAACTGAGTACCTCAGACACAAGACGAATTGCATATGGGAATTCTTCTTCACTTGGAAGAACAGGCACAAGAGCACGCTCCGCAAGTGCACCATGTCCAATTTCGCGTCTGCCGGGTCCGCGTGACGGACGGGTCTCGCCAACACTGTATGACGGGAAGTTGTAGTGGTGGATGTATCTTCTGTATTCTTCGTTGTCAAGACCATCAATAATCTGTGCATCACCGATAGGGCCAAGTGTTGCAACGGTCATAACCTGTGTCTGTCCACGGCTGAAGAGACCGCTACCGTGTGTTCTTGGGAGAAGTCCAACCTCTGCAGAGAGAGGACGGATTTCTAAAATACCTCTGCCGTCAACACGCTTTTTGTCGTACATAAGCCAGTTTCTAACAACTGTCTTCTGAAGCTTATAAAGCGCCTCATCAATCTGTGGCTGAAATTCTTCTTTTGGATACTTTTCTTCAAAGTGGTTATATACATCTTCGTAAACAACGAGGAGTCTTGCATCACGAACAGTCTTGTCGTCTGTATCCATTGCCTGCTTAACCATATCCTCGGCATAGCCTCTGATGTCGGCAAAAAGCTCTTCGTCAACTGTCATATGCTCATACTCAAACTTAGGCTTGCCGATTTCATCCTGAATATTCTTTATAAATGCACAAATCTTTTTGATTTCTTCGTGTGCAAACATGATTGCATCAAACATCTTATCTTCAGGAACTTCCTTAGCGCCTGCCTCAATCATTACAACCTTCTTCATACTACCGGCAACTGTGAGGTTCATCTCACTAACCGCTCTCTGTGCCTCGGTTGGGTTGATAACAAACTCGCCATCAACAAGGCCTACATATACAGCCGCAATAGGTCCGTTAAAAGGAATATCCGAAACGCATACCGCCGCAGATGAGCCAATCATCGCACAGAATTCAGGAGCATTGTCCTGTTCTACGGACATTACTGTAGATACGATAGATACATCATTTCTCAAATCCTTTGGGAAGAGAGGTCGCATAGGTCTGTCTATAACACGCGATGTAAGAATTGCATTTTCT
>JAZLDW010000044.1:0-10837 GCA_045614945.1 Clostridia bacterium
CGTTTACAAGAGTGTTTAGGTTTGGTTCGCTCTGCTTTTTGCTTGTGTTAAAATTAAACATATATTTCTCCTTTCCGCCCCTATGCTCGCGGGGACTTTTTATTGCGCAGCTCCCGGGGATCAATGGCTTATCCACTGCACGCACATATAATACACCATCTAATAGTGACATATCGTGCCATAGTGTGAATAAGGCAAAAAAATCAAGACCTGCCTTTAGTCTTGATTTTCAAGCATATTTTCTTGTTGACTTTTTTCTTTTGTGTGATATAAAAATTATATATTTTTTAACGGAGGTGTGCTATGCAGAAATCATTAAATTTCTTTGGCACAGTTATACTCGGAATAATTCTTCTTTGGGAGAGGCTCAATGATGATAATCCCTCAAAGAAAGAAATCTATGACTTCCTCACCTGTGAGCAATCGCCTATCAAATGGATAATACATAAACTTGGCAATCAGGAACTTATTGCAGGATGCGGACCGCTGACCATAGTATGTACGACAGAAATCCTCAAAACGGCAAGAATGATTGCCGGCATTGACCACATCAGCGGAGAAATTAAGCCCATCCTTCCCGAAGGCCGGACGGGCTTTGAAGCAGAAGGCTTTCCTGTTATAAGAGATGGCAAGACGGAATTTTATGATATAAAATATTCAACAGAAGATGGCGTAATATTTACAAAATCTGCATAATAAAAAGACCGACGCTTTTAAAAAGCATCGGTCTTTAACTTTGCTTAGTCATTGATTATTACTATAAGTCCGTTTCCTTGACCCGTTGCGTTAAGGTCAATGTAGTCTACATTCTTTTTAAACATCTCTGATACAAATCTTACAGGGATATAAGTTCTGTCGTTATGAGTAAACGCAGGAACATCAAGCCATGCAAGTTCGCCATTTACATATGCCTCTGTGCTTCCGATGTGCATAACAATCTCAACGTCACCACTCTTGATTGTAACCCTCTCGGTTGCTTCATCATAGTGTATGTCACCGTCGCTTATACCAAAGGTGTTTGCAAGTTCACGAAGCGGAACAAACGTTCTGTCTGCACACATAACAGGTACATTCTCAAGGGCTAACATATCATCGTTATACTTGATCGATACATAGGGTGCCTCTTCATAATACGCAGGTGCGTCACCAATTTCTTTGAGTTCTCCTATTGCAACATAAGTGTTCTCAGGCGTCAATGCAGGGAAGTTAATTATATAATCGCTTGCAAGAGGTGTAATATACCCGTTTACCCTAATGGATGCACCGATATCAAGCATACCGCGATATGCTTCTCCGCCTATAGCAGATTGAGGGTCAACGACTGCAATAATGTCATACAGATTTGTTTCTATGTTTATCTCTGTATGCATATATGTGCCGTCCTGCGCAATTTCTATAACCATACCTTTGAATGGGTCAAAAATCTGCACCTTTGCAAGCAACTGTCTGAGCATTTCAAGACCTTCTCTTGCTTGGTAGATGTCCATATCTGCCACGCCTTCACTATCTATGTAATCAAGCATATCAATCAGTATCTCGAAAATTCCTACAAACACATTCTTAAGTTGAGCATCACCGGCTGTCACAATATATTTCGAACCGTCAAATGTAATGGTAAGTTCATTAAGAAGTCCCTTTATTCTCTGCTCGTACTCCGCAATTTTACTTGCATCTATTTTCTCTCCAAGAGATTCTTCAAGCATTTTTATAAATTTTTCTATATCCGACTGCTCAATGCTTGCCAAAACTTTAAGCATATCTTCAAAGCCGGGGATAGCGGTATAATCAATAAAAATATACTCCTCGTCAATGCCAACTTCCTGCTTGAGAACCTCAGCAAGTCTGAATATCAGATAGAGTTGCGGATTGTTTAAATCTGTTATATCTTCTTTAAGCCAAAGTTCGAAACTCATTGGCTCCGGCATAATCATCGGTGCGCTTATACTGATTTTACCATCTGCGTCGCATTTTGTCTGGGCTTCGTTTCCTATTATATTGAAATCATAATTCACAGTTGCAAAAGTACCCTGAGGAACTCCTGCCATTTCAATCACGCTTCCCCTAAGGTCGATTGTTGCATCCATCTTTACGTTTCCTGATGTAATCTTTACATCACAGGCATCATAGAATCCCTGCCACAGATCGTTGTCTGCAAACACCGACACAGATCCAAGTACCATAACCACGGCAAGTAACAATGCTACTAACTTTTTCATATAAAACACTCTCCTTAAGGTTTTATTATTTAGGCGATATCTCGCCCAGACGAGTGCCGAAACCGCACCCATATTTTATCCATTCTTTTTATGAGCATTTGCCTTCGCTCTGAGTTGATTGTTGAGTATCTTCTTTCTCAACCTTAGGCTACTTGGCGTTACCTCTAAAAGTTCGTCATCTGCCAAAAACTCCAAAGATGCCTCAAGGCTCATTATTTGTGGAGGCACAAGTCTCAGCGCCTCGTCACTTCCTGATGCTCTTGTGTTGGTAAGCTGTTTCTTCTTGCAGACATTTACATTTATATCCTCGCTCTTGGGCGTCCATCCGACAATCATTCCCTCATAAACCGCGGTGCCCGGAGTAATAAACATCGTTCCTCTGTCCTGAATCTTAAAAATCCCATATCCGACCGCCTCGCCTGTTTCAAAGGATACCAACGACCCCGTATGGCGCGTAGTGATATCTCCCTTAAACGGCTGGTAACTGTCAAAAATCGAGTTCATAATTCCCTCGCCCCTTGTATCAGTCAGAAACTCGTTTCTGTAACCAAGCAACCCTCTTGCAGGAATAAGATATTCTATCTTCATTCTCTCGCCTTGCGGAGACATGCTGACAAGGTCAGCCTTTCGGGAACCTATCTTCTCCATAACCGCACCCATATAGGTCTCTGGCACGTCTATAATAAGACGCTCAATCGGTTCGCACTTTACTCCGTCTACTTCCTTGTACAAGACCTTTGGGGTGCTGACAGAGAACTCATACCCCTCACGACGCATTGTCTCTATTAAAATTGAAATATGCATTTCTCCTCTTCCTGCTACACGGAAGCTATCAGTGGTATCACCGTCTCCAACCCTCAGCGACACATCCTTTAGCATCTCTCTCATAAGTCTGTCTCTCAGTTGCCTTGATGTGACAAACTTACCCTCCCTACCTGCAAATGGACTGTCATTGACAGAAAAAGTCATCTCAATTGTTGGCTCACTAATCTTGACAAATGGCAACGGCTCGGGCGCCTCGGTATCTGTAATTGTATCACCGATTGTAATATCGGTAACACCCGAAAAGCACACAATATCTCCAACCTTTGCCGACTCAACAGGTGTCCTTGCAAGTCCGTCAATCTGATAAATATTTGCAACTTTTGACTTGTAGGGCTCGTGTTTGCCATGGTAGTCGCACACTATAACCTCCTGGTTTTTCTTAAGTTCACCGCGTTCAATTCTGCCAATGGCAATTCTTCCAACATAGTCATTATAGTCAATCGAGGATACAAGCATCTGCACCTTTCCTTCTCCGTCGCCCTCAGGCGCAGGGATGTAGTTCTTGATTGTCTCGAAAAGTATGTTAAGGTCCTTGCCCTGCTCATACTGAGAAAGCGACGCGGTTCCCGCCCTACCCGAACAAAATATAATCGGGCTCTCAAGCTGGTCATCATTCGCATCAAGCTCTATCAGCAAATCTAAAATTTCGTCGGGTATCTCGTCAAGTCTTGCATCTGGTCTGTCTATTTTGTTCACCACAATAATTACTCGATGATTCATCTCTAGTGCCTTCTGCAAAACAAATCTTGTCTGTGGCATCGGGCCCTCCGCCGCATCAACAAGAAGAATGACACCATTTACCATCTTTAAAATACGCTCTACCTCACCGCTGAAATCGGCGTGTCCTGGCGTATCGATAATATTCATCTTTATATCCTGATAATAAACAGAGGTGTTCTTGGCAAGAATGGTAATTCCCCTTTCTCGCTCTAAATCGCCATTGTCCATAACCCTTTCTTCGACAACTTGATTTTCTCTGTATATACCACCCTGCTTGAGCATTTCATCTACAAGTGTAGTTTTGCCATGGTCAACATGGGCGATAATTGCAATGTTTCTTAAATCTTCTCTTTTCATCTGTCGCGTCCCCTATCTTGTTTATAACTAAAGTATATCATACATAGGGGCGCTTGTAAATAACAATGTTAATAAATCTGTATTTGTGTGCATATAATATTATGCATACAGCAGAATATATAATAGATTTATTCGTTTATATATTCAATGTAAATCTTACACAAAAACCATTGTCATAAACGAATAAAGATTGGCTTTTTTACAGAATTGACAAATCCTGATAAATTGTATATAATCTGCTTGTATGCTGATAATACTTTACTGCATACAATGTACATATTGGATAATAAACAAAAGATAAATTATACACAACGCATATAATTGCGTCGATAATCTGTAATTTCGGAGGATATTGCTATGAAAGCAATTATTTTTTTGAACTTTATCATTTCAATCGTATTTACATTGTGTTATGCTTATCAGTTTTTCTACATCTTTATCGGACTTTTAAAGAAACCTATCGAGTTTTCTTCTGCAAAACAACATCGCTATGCGGTTGTTATATCAGCAAGAAACGAAAGCTCGGTTATCGGCAATCTGATACAAAGTATTAGAAGCCAAAGATACCCGAGCGAGCTGGTTGATATATTTGTTATTGCCGACAACTGCACTGACAACACTGCAGATATTGCTCGCAATGCCGGCGCAATCGTATATGAGCGTTTCAACAAAGAACAGGTTGGCAAAGGCTACGCTCTTGACTGGATGTTCAAAATTATAGGAACAGATTATGCAGACAAGAATTACGAAGCATATATTATATTTGATGCTGATAACATCCTTGACCCCAACTATATCGCAGAGATGAACAAGGTTTTTGACAACGGCTATCGCATCATTACAAGCTATCGTAACTCAAAGAACTACGACGGAAACTGGATCACAGCCGGTTACTCACTTTGGTTCTTAAGAGAGGCAAGATACCTCAACAACGCAAGAATGCAACTTGGCACAAGTTGTGCAATATCAGGCACAGGCTTTATGGTTGGCGCAGATGTCATCCGCGAAAATGGTGGCTGGATTCACCATTTGCTTACCGAGGATATTGAGTTTACTATCGACAGTGTTATCAAGGGCGAAAAGATCGGCTACTGTGCAAACGCTGTTCTCTACGACGAGCAGCCAACACAGTTCAGCCAGTCATATACACAGCGACTTAGGTGGGCAAAAGGTTTTTATCAGGTGTTTGCAAACTACGGTTCAAAACTTTTCCGAGGCATATTCAAGGGTAATTTCTCTTGCTTTGACATGCTTATGACGATCATGCCGGCAATGCTTCTTACACTTCTTAGTATGGCAATCAATATTATTGCAATTCCTGTCGGCATTATCAACAACTCGCCCGAGCTCCCTGCACTTATTAAAACACTTCTTCAAACGCTCGGCAACTTCTATGGTATGTTTATGTTGCTTGGTCTGATTACAACAATTACAGAGTGGAACCAGATACACTGCAGCAAGGTTAAGCGTATAGCATATACTCTTACCTTCCCGCTCTTTATGCTTACTTATGTTCCAATTGCAATTGTTGCCCTCTTCCGCAAAATTGAATGGAAACCCATAAGTCACTCGGTTTCAAAATCCCTCAGTGAAATTTGCGGAGAAGAATTATCCGCGTAAAAAAGGTGAACGGAAATTTTGTCCGTTCACCTTTTTATATTATACTCATTACAAACTCTGCAAGGTCACGCGTCGCTCTCGGTTTGCCGAGACCAGTTATCGCTTCACTAAGCCTTTCCTTTCTGTCGCTTAAGAACATCTGAATGACCGCATCATCTATCGGAAAGGTACGACTTACCTTCATTGCTGCTCCGGCGTTGAGCAAAAACTCAACATTCCTATCCTCCTGTCCCGGCACCGGATTGCTCATTATCATAGGAAGCCCCTTTGCAAGTGCCTCGCTTGTTGTCAACCCTCCCGGCTTTGTTACTATGCAATCTGCCGCATCCATAAACACATCTACATTATCGACATAGCCATAATTGTACACCTTTTTTCTTGTTTTAAGCTTATCAATACTCTTTTTCACTTTTTCGTTGTTCCCACATATCGAAACTATCTGAAAATCAATATCGAGTTTATCAAGCGCGCGAATTTCCTCAACAATATTGCCAAAGCCCATGCTACCGCTCATCACAAGGATAGTTCTCTTTTCATCAATGCCAAGGTTTTTAAACGCCTCCGTCTTTCCAAACTTACTCTCAAATTTTGTGTCTATCGGAATCCCAATCGGCTTGATTTTATCTGGCAATATCCCTTTTTTTATTGCCTGATTGGTAAGTGCCTCATCTGCAGTAACATAATAATCAAGCCTTGTATCCTCCCAATATGGATGAATTGTAAAGTCGGTAACAATTCCAATCGTCTTTATTTTCTTTGATATATTGCTGCCAAGGCTTGTCACAAGAAGCGCAGCAAAAACATGTGTGCATATAATAAAATCAGGGTTTTCTGCCTTGACAAGGCCTTTGAGCTTTTTTGCAAGAATATTGGTCGTCACCTTAGGCAATCCATGCATCTCGTCAACAGGTCTCTTTTCAAAAAGACTGTACACCCTGCCATAGATTTGTGGCATTTTTTGAGTAGACATAAGATAAAGTTTCGATACGGATTCAGAAAGCAGAGGGTTTATATACTCGTAGACATCAAGATATGAGCATTCTACATTAATAGAGTTAAAATAATCACTTAAAACCTTTGCAGTCTGATTATGCCCCTGTCCTGTTGTAATAGAAAAAATCAACCCCTTCATAGTCTGCCTCCATTTCTTATACTTTTACTGCTTCTCCGCAATTCAAGAAGTACAAATATCTCTCTTTAACCTTGCATCCAAGAATGTTCTCAAGTCCCCTTGCATAACACTCTATCTGCAGCCTGTAAAACTCGCTTCGTTCATTAACTGATGATTTTCCTACCCTGTCCGTCTTGTAGTCTATAAGTACAATACCGTCATCCTCATAGAAGAAACAATCAGCAATTCCCTGCAAAATTACATCGTCTGCTCCCTCGCAGTCAAAGCTTTCGTCAATCTCATTTGGCGGCATCAGCATGTAGAAATCGTACTCCCGCTCATACCTCGTTGCACCTTTTAGTCTTTTGCCAAGGTCATGTTCAAAAAACTCCGCAATAGATTTAACATCCACAACCTCTCGTTGCGCTTGCGAAATCGCACCTCTTGTTACCATCTCATCTATCTGGGTGCTTATTTGCTGTTCGCTCTCAACTGCGGTCAAATCAAGTCGTTGCATTACATAATGTGTTATTGTTCCCCTTTCGGCAGAATTTATTTCATCTGCACCTGATATTAAAATTCCGTCTGCTTTTATAAGTCCGACGCTGTAATCCACTTCGGGTGCGCGGCGGCGTTTGAGTTCGCTAACCGACATCTTTGTAGGAACCTTTGCAAGTGAGGCATACGGGTAAACATACGAAACTCTGTCAAGAATTTCTTTTGCCCCGTCCACCTCTCTTTTGATTTCCGATTTATGTGTCTCTTCTGTTTTTGCTTCGCCTTGAGTCTTGCACAAATTATAAGCAAAGTCAACTTTTATTTCAGCCATACCCTCCGGGGATGGTACAATGTCTAATCTGCCGGCAAACTCGCGAAGGTTACGCGCATTTGGGCTTTTCAAAATTGTACCCAAAATCCAATCGCGCATACGCACCATATCTTCTACGCACACAGGAGATAGTCTGCCGTCTTCGTCAAACTCCATTTCCTTCCATTTGTTATCCCTTGCCGAAACAACTGCCGATATAACAAGCTTTTCCTTCGCTCTTGTCATTGCAACATACAAAAGTCGCATTTCTTCTGCCTTTTGTGCCGACACCACTTCTGTTTCAATCATTTTCTTGTACGGCATTGAATATTTAATGCGTTTGTTTGTGTCTACATAATCCATTCCTATTCCAAAGTACGCATCCCATATAATATTTCTGTATGCATCCCCCAAATTGAACCTTTTTGATGCATCTGAAATAAAAACTACAGGGAACTCAAGTCCCTTTGACTTGTGCATGGTCATTATACGCACAGCATTACGGTCTGATACTGCCTCTGTCGCAGGGGCAAGGTCCTCTTCTCTTTCTCGTAGGGCTTCTATGTATTTAATAAAGTTAAAAAGGCCTGTAAGGGTTCCTTGCTCAAAATCCTGGCATCTTGCAAGAAGAAGTTTAAGATTAGCCTTGCGCCTCTCTCCATCCTTCATTGCACCAACTATAGAGAAGTAATGCAACTCATAACAAATTTTCCAGACAAGCTCATCAACTCCCATAAACTTTGAACATTCTCTTAACCTGTTCAATATCTCCAAAAATTCTGCCGCCTTTTTGTTCTCTGTAGCCGCCGCCTGTAGGGCATAGTAGTATCTTCCTTCTGCACACTTGCGTATCCACGCAAGCTCTTCTGCCGAAAAATCAAACATCGCAGAACGCATAACGGCAACCAAAGGAATGTCTACAATTGGATTATCTATTATCTGCAAAAAATTCAAAACGGTCATTACCTCAACCGAATCAAGATAGCGTCTTCCTGCATCGCTGATGGATGAAATACCAATATCTGAAAGCGCCTTTTCAATAAAGACACAGCCCGCTCTGCCACGGCACAAAACCGCAATATCACCATATCTTATATCTCGTTTTTCTTTGGTTTCCTTGTCGGTCACCTTAAATCCCTCAAGCTCGACCATATTATAAATTCTAGATGCAATATTTCTAGCTTCAAGCTCTTCTTTTGAGATATCCCGTACGGCAAATTCCATCTCTGCTTCTGCGTCAGTAATCATCACCTCGGTAGTGTAACCATCGCCCTCTGGAAAGCTCGCACCGTTTATTAAATATTCTTCTTCTGTGTAATCAATTCCTCCGATGCGCTCACTCATAACTGAGGAGAACACAAAATTTACACTGTCTGTGACCTCCTTGCGACTTCTGAAGTTTCTGAAGAGTTGAATAAGTTGTCCTCCTTCTCCTCTTCCATAGCCTTTGTAGAGACGCAGAAAAATAGAGGGGTCGGCATTTCTAAACTTATAGATGGACTGTTTTACATCGCCCACCATAAACAGGTTCCCCTTTTCCTTTGAAATTCTCTTAAATATCTCATACTGAAGTGCATTTGTATCCTGAAACTCATCTATCAATATCTCGTGGTAATAGTCCCGCAGTTCTCTGCAAAGAGCTGTTTCTTCCATATTGTCTGAACAAATGAGTTTTAATAATCCATGCTCTAAATCATTAAAGTCAATAACTGCTTTTTCTCTCTTGTATCTCTGATGTACGCGCTCTACCTGGCGTACAATACTTACAAGCGTCTTCACCACAGGCGAGCACTTTATCAGTCGGTCTAACGCCGCTCCGTTTGTCGCGCTTAAAAGTTCTCTCGCCTCTTTCAACTTTGATTTTACTTTTTTATCCCTAAAATTTGAAATTCTCTTTGCTATGTCGCTTTCTATGCCTTTTGCTGCAGGTGCAGTCTTTATCTCAAAGCTCTCAATCAGTCTGCGCAGTTTTTGAGCCGCCCCATCCTCGTTTATATCTATTGCATAAAAGTCTCTGCAAAAGTTGTTCTTCATTTCATAATAATATGTATACAACGGATGGTCAGTTGGGATCTCCCTGTCAACAAGATTAAAAAGTACGCCCAGTCCCTCTGCAATGTCTTTACATAGATCATATATTGTGCGTTTAATTAGGTTGCCCCACACCGAATCCTGTATGCTTCCCATCTTTTCTACATTTGCATATCCGTTTTTATACGCATCATGAAGCCATCTTTTTGGGTGGGCAAGGCTTCTTGAAAAGTTGTGCAATTTAACAATCGTATCTCTAATATCTCCATCGCCTTTTATACCGCCCCAACCTGTTACAAGCTCGCGAAATCCATCTTTCTTATCAATTTTTTCGTAATAACTTTCAAGCACCGCATCAACCGAACTGCTCTGCAAAACTTTGTTCTCAACCTCATTAATCAACGAAAAGGTCGGTGGCAAATCAGTCAGGTGCACATTGTTTGTAATTATTCTGCTGCAAAAAGAATGTATTGTAGATATAGCGGCAGAACCAACTTTTATGCTCTGCTCTCTTAAATATTTGTTGTCAGGATCTTGCTCGAGTTTTTCCTCAATCGCCGCAGAGATTTTTCTCCTCATTTCCGCCGCCGCTGCATCTGTAAAGGTAAGAACAAGTAATTTGTCAACAGATACAGGATTTTCGGAATTTGTAATCATCCTTATGATACGCTCAACAAGAACAGCGGTTTTCCCACTTCCGGCTGCCGCCGCAACAAGAATGTTTCCGCCTTGAGCCTCAATTGCATTTATCTGTTCGGGCGTCCACTCAACCGCCATTTTTCTCCCTCTTTTCTTCTGTATATTCTATGCAAAAAATTCTTTTACGGTTTTCTTTGCAATCTCAATTTCACTTTCATCTACTGCTACATCAAAATCTTTAAAATCTATTTCATCAATATTATTGTGTGTAAAAAACGCATACCAAGTAAGTGCAAGAGTATATCTGCCAATACCCAAATCTGCGTGGAAGGTATCCCTGTGCATCTTTTCCACTCCGTTTTCGAGCACCTTTTGGAAGACCTCTCCACTTGGAATAAGTCCGTCTGCCTTTACTTCCTCTACCGCCATTTTGTAGCACTTCTTTATATCCTCAAGCATAGCAACAGGGGTGTCATATCCCATCTTGGCAAGTTTTTTTGAGCCTTCCTC
>JAZLDW010000045.1:0-3856 GCA_045614945.1 Clostridia bacterium
GTCCAGAAGACCGATAGCTACGCGGTTATTGATGTAGGAGGGATTGGGTATAAAATATATTCAACCCTTACAAGCCTGTCAGGACTTGGCGAGGCAGGGTCACCTGCAAAGCTTTATACCTATCTGAACATAAAGAACGCATCCGACATAGTTACCTTATACGGTTTTTTGACTGTTGAGGAGAGAAAAACCTTTGAAATGATACTTGGTGTATCGGGCGTAGGAGCAAAAACCGCAGCGGCGCTTTTATCAAATGTCTCAACCTCTAAATTTGCACTATGCGTTGTAACGGGTGACAGCAAGTATATTGCATCACATACTCCCGGGCTTGGTCCAAAGGGAGCACAAAGAATAATTCTAGAGCTTAAAGATAAATTTAAGCATATAGAGGCAGAAGATTTATGCGCAGAAGAAATCTTTGCGCCTAATACGGACACGGATAACGAGGCGGTTTCTGCCCTGATTGTCCTTGGATATAGCAGACAGGAGGCAGAGCGTGCCCTTGCTGGCTCAGACGGCACAGTAGAAGATAAAATAAAATTTGCACTAAAGAAACTTATGTAATTTAAATAAGGCTCCCTTGTGTAACACCCCAGGGTGGCTTCTCTTGTCGCTTTGCGACAATTCACCTTCAGGGAGCTGTCAGCTATGCTGACTGAGGGATTGTTATATTTACCCCATAGAAACGGAATGATAATATGGATTTCGATAGCGAAAACAGAATCGTCACCACATCAGAGATAAATGGTGACAACGAAATTGAATATAGCCTTCGCCCCAAACGCCTTTGTGAGTATATAGGGCAGACCAAGGCAAAGGAAAACCTTAAGGTATTTATTGAGGCGGCAAAAAAGAGGGGTGACTCTCTTGACCATGTGTTGCTCTACGGTCCCCCGGGACTTGGCAAGACCACACTTGCCGGTATAATTGCAAACGAGATGGGAGTTAATCTGCGGATTACCTCAGGTCCTGCAATAGAAAAACAGGGTGACCTTGCGGCACTGCTCACCAACCTTGGTGAGGGAGACATACTCTTTGTTGACGAAATACACCGCCTCAGCCGAAGTGTTGAAGAGATTTTATATCCGGCTATGGAAGATTATGCACTTGATATTATAATAGGCAAGGGCCCGTCGGCAAGGTCTATTCGTCTTGATTTGCCACACTTTACACTAATCGGTGCAACAACCAAGGCAGGCGCACTGACGGCGCCCTTGCGTGACAGGTTTGGTGTTATTTCAAGGCTGGAGATGTATAAGAATGAAGAACTTGCAGAAATTGTGACAAGAAGTGCCGATATACTTGGCATAGAGATAGATTCAGGTGGTGCGGCAGAGATTGCATCAAGGTCGCGTGGTACGCCGAGAATTGCAAACCGACTTTTAAAGCGTGTGCGTGACTTTGCAGAGGTAGAGGCCGACGGCAAAATTACAAAGGCGGTTGCAGATTTGGCTCTTTGCAGACTTGAGGTTGACCCCCTTGGGCTTGACGCCATAGATAAGAGAATGATAATGACGGTAATCGAGCTGTATGGCGGAGGTCCTGTGGGGCTTGATACCCTTGCTGCAACAATTGGCGAG
Source organism: Clostridia bacterium (assembly GCA_045614945.1). Taxonomy (GTDB): domain Bacteria; phylum Bacillota; class Clostridia; order Monoglobales; family Monoglobaceae; genus UMGS1820. The sequence goes on from JAZLDW010000045.1 coordinate 1,581, forward strand.
GAGGCCGACACCATAGAAGATGTCTACGAGCCATACCTGATGCAAGTTGGATTTTTAAGCCGTACACCAAGAGGGCGTGTTATTACACCCATTGCATATAAGCATTTTGGCGTAGAATATAAAGAGAATTAAGAAAGGGGCTTCCGCCCCTTTAAAACCCCATATATGCGTGATGCCAGAGATGTTGCCAAATCAAATTTGTTTTTGAACAATGTGACATGCCCACATTTTTTATGTCGAAAGACAACTGCGTTGCGACGAAAGTACAGAGCAAACGATGTTTAAAAACCGCCAAATGCGGAGAACGAGACATAATAAAATCTTTAACCGAAAGGAAGCATAAAAATGGATAAGAAGGAAAAGTTTTATATAACTACTGCGATTGCATACACATCGCGCAAGCCCCATATAGGCAACACTTATGAGATAGTTCTGACAGATGCTATTGCAAGATTTAAAAGATATATGGGCTACGATGTGTTTTTCTGCACCGGCACAGATGAGCATGGGCAGAAAATTCAACAGCTTGCAGAGGCAGCAGGCGTTTCTCCGCAGACATATGTTGACGGGGTTGCAACAGAAATCCGTGATATATGGGATTTGATGAACACAAGCTATGATAAGTTTATCCGCACTACCGATGATTATCATGTTGAAACAGTTCAGAAAATATTTAAAAAACTATACGAGCAAGGCGATATATATCTAGACTCTTATGAGGGGTGGTATTGTACCCCCTGTGAGTCTTTCTGGACAGAGACACAGCTTGTTGATGGCAAATGTCCTGACTGCGGCAGAGAGGTTCATAAGCAGAACGAGGAAGCGTATTTCTTTAAAATGAGTAAGTATGCAGACCGCCTGATGAAGCATATCGAGGAAAACCCCGAGTTTATTCAGCCTGAGTCAAGAAAGAAGGAAATGGTAAACAACTTCTTAAAGCCGGGACTTCAGGATTTGTGTGTTTCAAGAACAAGCTTTAACTGGGGCATACCCGTTGACTTTGATGACAAGCATGTTGTATATGTATGGCTTGATGCCCTTACCAACTATATTACGGCGCTTGGATATAAATGTGACGAAAAGTCGGAGCAGTATGACAAATACTGGCCGGCAGATGTGCATATCATTGGCAAGGATATTTTAAGATTTCATACAATATACTGGCCAATATTCCTTATGGCTCTTGGCGAGCCGTTGCCAAAGCAGATTTTCGGTCATCCATGGCTGCTCAATGGCGAGGATAAGATGAGCAAATCCATTGGCAATGTTATTTATGCTGATGATTTGGTGAGAAATTTTGGCGTAGATGCGGTAAGATATTATCTCCTTCACGAAATGCCATTTGCTCAGGACGGAAACATCACATTTGAGACTCTTATATCAAGATTTAACTCCGACCTTGCAAACACCCTGGGCAATCTTGTCAACAGAACTGTTTCTATGATAAACAAATACTTTGACGGAGAGATTCCTGCAAGATGTGTATCTACAGACTTTGACGAAAGTCTTGCACAGACATGCCTTGATTCTGCAAAAAAGACCGCTGCTTGTATGGAGCAGTTGCGTGTTGCAGATGCGATGGATTGCATCTGGGATATTGTAAACCGTGCAAACAAATATATCGACGAGACTATGCCGTGGGTTCTTGCAAAGTCAGACGAGGGCAGAGAGCAGCTCAAAACAGTTATGTATAATCTGATTGAGGCTATCAGGTTTATTACATCCCTCCTTGGCTCGTTTATGCCCGATACTCAGACGGCTATTGCAAAGCAGACCGGCGCAGACGAACTTTCATGGGAGAGTCTTGCAACATTTGGCCAAACAAAGCCGGGCGTAAAGGTTGGCGTGGCAGAGCCGATGTTTGTTCGTATTGATGCAGAGAAGAAACTTGCAGAACTTGAGGCAGAGCTTGGTGCACCAAAGGTAGAAGAAAAAATAGAGATTGAGCCGTTTAAAGAAGATGTGGCATTTGACGATTTCGAAAAACTTGACATTCGTGTTGGCAAGGTAGTTGTGTGTGAAAAGGTGCCGAAGTCTTCAAAACTTCTTAGATTTGAACTTGAAGTAGGTTCAGAGCGCAGACAGATTTTATCAGGAATTGCAAAATACTACGAGCCAGAGGATTTAATTGGCAAGAATGTATTGTTTATAGCTAACTTCCCACCGAGAAAAATGATGGGACTTGAATCAAATGGTATGATACTCTCTGCCGAGCATGATGGTAAGCTTGTTGTAACCTCAACTTTAGACGATATTCAAAGTGGCGCAAGCATAGT
>JAZLDW010000046.1:0-4398 GCA_045614945.1 Clostridia bacterium
GAAAAAATAAAAAAAGAAATCCTAGCGTCATTAACAGAAAAGTCTTGTAGCTTTACCTGTATATCTGCAAATGCCGGGACAGGAAAAACCCTCTTGTTGTATGATTTAGCCAAAACCATCTTCATGCAATATGGTAAGAAAGCTTCACTGATTGTTCATTGCGGTAAACTAAATTCTGGTCATGAGTCACTTATAGATAAATATAACTGGAATATCTGTTCTATTTCAAACATAAATCTAACGTCAATCGAAAAAATAGTGAATGAGGAAGTAGATATCATTTTAATTGATGAAGCTCATAGGATTAGATCCTGGCAACTAGAAGCGATAATAAAGAAAGCAATTAAACATAGAATCAAAATTGTGTTTTCGTACGATACAAAACAGTTTTTAAGTAAGGGAGAAACTTTGGATTTGTATGACTATGTCATGACAAAGTATCCACACATTAAAGCTATTAGAAGGAACTTGACAAATAAAATTAGAACCAACAAGAAGATTGCATCTTTTATCACAAATTTGATGTCTATTGGGAAAAGCAACAGTGATCTTGATTATGAAGATATATCCATTGATTATTTTGATTCAGTAGAAGATGTAAAAGACTATATTAATTATTTAGAAAACAAGAGGAATTGGAAAGCTATTACATATACCAATTCACGATATATAATAGAGCCTATTGATAGTATTTCAGGCATATGCAGAACCAAGGCCCACGATGTTATCGGGCAAGAATTCAAAAAGGTTGTATTAGTTATGGATAAAAATTTTAAATATGGTGATGACAATAAACTTATGGCCAGGAAAAACTATTACAGCGTAAAGGGGATGTTGTATCAAATAGTGACAAGAGCTACCAGCGAATTGAAAATTATTGTGCTAGACAATCCGGATTTATATTATAAGTTATTGGAGATAAAATCTATGGGTGATTAAAAAACGGCCTGTGTATTGCTTCCACAAATTTACCACAATACGATATCAAAAGATACGCAACGTACAAACTTTATTGTAAGAGATGGGGTGTCCATAAATACGAAATGGACCTTTTGGGACACTTTTTAGTGTTTTTCAATAGTATTTAGTGGACACTTCAAAGCTCAAAGAGATAATTATTTCTTGTCAAAATTTCAGCACTCACTTTTGTGGGTGCTGTTTTTTATATCTTATTTTATAATAGACAAAACAAAGCATTTATGTTATACTTACTATAAGAATTTTGAAAGGCAATGCTTATTATGAAACAAAAAACTGTTTTTGTATGTTCAGAATGTGGAACAGAATCTCCTAAATGGAATGGTAAATGCCCAGGCTGCGGCGCATGGAACACAATGTATGAAGAACACATTGTATCTGCTCCCAGACAATCTGGCGGCATCACAACTTTCTCTGCTTCGTCTGAACCACCAAAAATTTTATCACAAATATCAACCACCGAGGACGAGCGTATCCATACAGGTCTTACCGAGCTTGACAGAGTACTCGGCGGTGGCTTGGTCAGTGGCTCTCTTGTTCTGGTCGGCGGCGACCCGGGGATTGGAAAATCTACACTTCTCCTGCAGATTTGCGAAAATCTTGGTAAATCACGAAAGATTCTCTATGTCTCGGGCGAGGAATCTCAAAGACAGATTAAGCTTCGTGCGGATAGACTTGGTGTAACTACTGACAACTTAAAACTGTTTACAGAGACAAATATGGATGTCATCTGTCAATGCATTGCAAAAGAGAAGCCAGAAATACTGATAGTTGACTCGGTGCAGACAATGTTTAATCCTGAACTTTCCCCCGCAGCAGGCAGCGTAACTCAAATTCGCGACACCGCTGCAACATTGATGCGCATTGCGAAAGAGCAATCAATCGCTACATTTTTAGTTGGTCATGTCACCAAAGAGGGATCTATTGCGGGTCCAAAAATACTTGAGCATATTGTTGACTGCGTATTATATTTTGAAGGAGACAGACACCGCACCTTTCGAATACTTCGTGCTATCAAAAACCGCTTTGGTTCCACCAACGAGATTGGTGTTTTTGAAATGAGTGGCGCGGGGCTCGAAGAAATCCCCGACCCTTCTGCAGCAATGCTGTCGGGCAGACCCATTGGCGAGCCGGGTTCTTGCATAATCTGCACAATGGAGGGCACGCGCCCTGTTCTAGCCGAGGTCCAGGCTCTTACATCCCAAAGCAATTTTGGCAATCCACGCCGAATGTCAACAGGAATTGATTTATCAAGAGTGCTGATTTTACTTGCAGTTATGGACAAGCGTGTCGGTATGCAAATCGGCTCTTACGATGTTTATGTCAATGTAGTTGGCGGAATTAAGATGGTTGAGCCATCTATTGATATGGGTATCTTTCTGGCAATTGCGTCAAGCTATCGTAACAAGCCGATTGACAGCGACATCGTTGCAATAGGCGAGATTGGTCTCTCGGGTGAGCTTCGTTCCTCAAGCTATATTGAAAGCCGGATTGCCGAGGCGGAAAAGCTTGGCTTTAAGAAATGTCTTATTCCTGCAGCAAACACTGCAAAACTGAGAAAGTTTGATAAGATAAAAGTAAGTGCATACAACAATATCAGCGAAGTAATAAACGATATTTTTTATTGAGGAATGAAAGTTATGAAAAGCAATCACAAACTTACATCTGCCATTATTGCAGCAGCAGGCAGCGGCACGAGAATGAAATCGGATATTTCCAAACAGTTTATATCCGTTGGAGGCATCCCCGTTATTGTCCGCACTCTTTCTGCCTTTGATGCCGCAGACGAAATAGACGAGGTTATAATTGTCACAAAAGCTGAGGACATCTCTACCATCCTTGATATGACAAAAAAATATAACATCAAAAAGGTTGTATCTGTCATTTGCGGTGGCGAAACCAGGCAGGACTCTGTGCGGCTTGGCCTTGAAGAAATCAAGGGAGAACTTGTTCTTATTCACGATGGTGCAAGGCCTTTTGTGACACCTGAACAAATTAATTCGGTTGCGGCTTCTCTATACAAGACAGATGCAGCGGCACTTGGAGTCCCTGTAAAAGACACTTTAAAAGAGTCAACAGACGACGGCTTTATTGCAGGCACACACGACCGCAGTTCTCTTTATTCCATTCAGACTCCCCAAGGCTTTAAGACAGAAATTCTGCGCCATGCGCACAAGACGGCTCACGCAAAAGGTGTTTTTGCCACAGATGATTGTGCCCTGTGTGAAAACATTGGTATTAAAATAAAAATAGTAGATGGTTCTTCCTCTAACATTAAAATCACAACCCCTGACGATCTGGAGCTTGCAGAGGGAATTATAAAAAGCAGACAAGGTGATAAAAAAATGCGAGTTGGATTTGGCTATGATGTCCATAGGCTTGTAAATAACAGAGCGCTTATCATCGGCGGAGTGGATATCCCATATGAATTTGGACTTCTTGGGCACTCAGATGCAGATGTGTTGCTTCACGCTATTATGGATGCGTTGCTTGGCGCGGCTGGGCTTGGCGATATTGGCAAGCACTTTCCAGATACTGATGATAAATGGAAAGGTGCAGACAGCAAATTACTTTTATCGGTAGTTGCAGACCTTCTTAAAGAAACAAAAGCAACGATTATCAATATTGATGCCACAATAATTGCACAAGCACCAAAGATGGCACCATATATTCCGCAGATGGTTGAAGAAATTGCTAATATTTTAAATCTGCCAAAGGAGAGCATCAACATTAAAGCCACCACCACAGAAAAACTTGGATTTTGTGGTAGAGGCGAGGGAATTGCCGCCGAGGCTGTTTGCTCAATCGAAATATGATTTTGGAGATTATAAAAATGGATGATAGATTTTCAAGAACAGAGCTTTTACTTGGTAGCACTGCTATAAACAAGATAAAATCTTCAAGAATAGCTGTGTTTGGTATAGGCGGCGTCGGCAGTTATGTTGTCGAAGCACTTGCCCGATGCGGAATAGGCGCCCTTGATCTGATTGATAATGACAAGGTCTCAACAAGCAATATAAACAGACAAATTATTGCGACAGAGTCTACAATCGGCAGATACAAAACAGAGGTTGCAAAAGAGAGAGTTTTGCAGATAAATCCTGATATAGATGTCAGAACATATAACACCTTCTTCCTTCCCGAGACTGCAAAGGATTTTGACTTTAGCAAATACGATTACATCGTTGACGCGATAGATACAGTCACCGCCAAACTTGAACTTGCGGTTTTAGCAAAGGAGGAAAATGTGCCTATAATCAGTTGCATGGGGACAGGCAACAAACTTGACCCATCCGCATTTGAAGTGACCGACATCTTTAAAACATCGGTATGTCCACTTGCAAAAATTATGCGACATGAGTTAAAAAAACGCAACATAGATAATCTCAAGGTGGTTTATTCTAAAGAGACGCCGATAAA
>JAZLDW010000047.1:0-18960 GCA_045614945.1 Clostridia bacterium
AATATTTATTGAACTTTAAGGAGGTTTCACCAATGATAACTGCAGGTGATTTTAGAAACGGACTCACTTTCGAGTATGAGGGAAACGTATATCAGGTTGTTGAGTTCCAGCATGTAAAACCGGGAAAGGGTGCTGCTTTTGTCAGAACAAAGATGAAAAATGTTATGACAGGCGGCGTTGTTGAGCGTACATTCAATCCGACAGAGAAGGTTGAACCGGCTCGTATAGAGAGAAAAGAGATGGAATATCTCTATGAGGACAGCGGTCTTTACTATTTCATGGATCAGGAGACATATGAGCAGACACCTCTCAGCGAGGATCAGCTCGGCGATGCTCTTAAATTCGTTATGGAGAATATGACTGTTAAGATCCTTTCATACAAGGGTAATGTATTTGCGGTTGAACCACCTACTTTTGTAGAGCTTAAGGTTACAGAGACAGAGCCCGGCGTAAAGGGTAACACTGCTACAAATGTTACAAAGCCCGCAACTGTTGAAAGTGGTGCAACAATTACAGTTCCTATGTTTGTAAACGAGGGAGATACAATCCGTATCGACACAAGAACAGGCGAATACATGGAGAGAATTTAGTCACAGATTTTGTTTTTAGAAAGGATGATATAAATGTCAGAACTTACAAATCGTGCGGCATACCTTCAGGGTCTTGCTGACGGACTTAAACTTGATAAAGAAACAACAGAGGGTAAGCTTATAGATGAGCTTATTGTGCTTGTTAGCGATATGGCACAGGAAATTGAGGCTCTTGATGATGAGCAGGCTTTTGTTGCTGACAAGATGGATGAACTTGAAGATGTTATCGAACTCATCGGTGACGAGGTTTATGGATACGAGGATGATGAGGATGACGATGTTTACACACTTGTATGTGAGAAATGCGGAGAGGAAATAGACTTTACCGCTGATGACCTTGATGATATAGCAAGCGGCGATTTTATCTGCCCTGAGTGCGGCGAGGTAATCGAACTTGATTTTGAAGAATGCGACTGCGGTTGCGATTGCGACTGTGACTGTGACTGTGACTGCGATTGTGATTGTGAAGAATAATAAAAAAATTCAAAAAAATTCTTGACAACTGAAATAAAAAGGATTATAATGAATAAAAATTAAAGGCTATGACCGGAAACAAGTAGGAATTTTCGCAGGTTTATGAGAGAGCTGTCGGGTGGTGCGAGACAGAAAACCGGGATTTTCTGAATACATTCTGCGAGCTGCGCACCGAACAAACGAAAGTTTAAGTAGGCTGCGACGGGATTGCCCGTTACAGCAAGAGAGTATAACGCTTTGTCAGATCCAGGACATCACCTGAGCACGTACTCGTAAAGGTTGCATCTGTGAGGATGCAATAAAATGAGGTGGTACCGCGATTTTTCGCCCTCATATTTTTAAAAATATGAGGGCGTTTTTTATGCCCTCAAAAGAAAGGGTAGATGCATTATTTTACTTAAAATTGGTATGCTTGTTGTTTTCTTCGCGGTAATGATTGGCGTCGGTATGATGTGCAGAAAAAGCGCAACTGATGTAAGCGGCTTTGTCCTGGGTGGCCGTAGCGTTGGTCCGTGGCTTACTGCTTTTGCTTATGGTACTTCGTATTTCTCTGCAGTTATCTTTGTAGGATATGCAGGTCAGTTCGGCTGGAAGTTCGGTATTGCATCCACATGGATTGGTATCGGCAACGCTGTGATTGGCTCGCTTCTTGCATGGGGTGTTCTTGGCAGAAGAACAAGACTTATGAGTCAGAGGTTAGAGAGTGCTACGATGCCTGAGTTTTTTGGGAAAAGATACTTAAGTCCTGCACTAAAGATTGCGGCATCAATTCTTGTGTTTATCTTCTTGATTCCGTACACCGCATCACTTTACAATGGTCTCTCTCGTCTTTTTAATATGGCGTTTGGTGACTACATCTCATACAGTACATGTGTTATTGTTATGGCAGTGCTCACCGGTATTTATGTAATCGCAGGCGGATATATGGCAACGGCTATAAATGATTTTATTCAGGGCATAATAATGATTATTGGTATTGTTGCCGTAATTGCGGCGGTTCTCAGTCAGAATGGCGGATTTGTTGAATCCCTCAACGGTCTTGCTGCAATTGAGCTTGAAGGAGGAGCGCCCGGTGCGTTTAACTCATTCTTTGGCCCTGATCCTTTAAACCTTGCGTTTGTAGTAATACTTACATCTCTTGGTACATGGGGGCTTCCGCAGATGGTGCAGAAGTTTTATGCAATCAAGAACGAGAAGGATATTCAAAAAGGTACAATTATATCAACAATATTTGCAGTTGTTGTTGCCGGCGGATGTTACTTCCTTGGTGGATTTGGCAGATTATTTACAGATAAACTGACCATAGTAAATGGCACAATCGAAGGTGGATTTGATGCCATTATCCCGACAATGCTCTCAGGACTTCCTGATATTTTGATTGCAATTGTAATAGTGCTTGTGCTCTCTGCATCTATGTCAACTCTGTCATCACTTGTTCTTGCATCAAGCTCAACACTTACCCTTGATATGATTAAGGGGCACATTGTAAAGAATATGAGCGAAAAAAAGCAGGTATTTATTATGAGAGTTCTGATAGTTGTGTTTATAGCAATTTCTGCTTACATAGCTCTCAATAAAGACAAACTCAGTGCAATTGCTGATATGATGGGTATTTCCTGGGGTGCTCTTGCTGGTGCTTTCCTTGCGCCATTCCTGTATGGATTATACAGCAAAAAGGTTACAAAGATATCCGTGTGGGCAAGCTTTATATTTGGTGCAGGAATTATGATTTTAAATATGCTGATAAGACCTATGTTCCCTGCAATTTTGCAGTCGCCCATTAACAGCGGTGTTATTGCAATGCTTGGAGGACTTGTGATAGTTCCTGTTGTAAGTATATTTACAAAGAAGCCGGACAGAGAATTCGTAAATGAGACCTTTTCTTGCTACGAAGAAAAGGTTAGCGTAAACAAGAAAGAAAGCCTTGGTGCTTAAAATATAAAGGTAAAGGTGATAAATATGGTAATAACTGATGTGCTTGAGAGAAACGCAAAGGATTTTGCAGATGAGATAAGCCTTGTGGAGATTAATCCTCCCCTTGACGAGAAAAAGCGTCTTACATGGAAGGAATATTCTCTTATTGAAACCACTCATAAAGATGCGTTTCGTACAGAGATAACCTGGAGTGAGTTTGACAAAAAGGCTAATCGCTTTGCAAATCTCCTCCTCAGCAGAGGTATAAAAAAGGGTGATAAGGTCGCAATACTTCTTATGAACTGTCTTGAGTGGTTGCCGGTATATTTTGGTGCATTAAAGGCAGGTGCTATGGCGGTACCGCTTAACTACCGTTATACTGCAGACGAGATTGCGTACTGCGTAAACCTTGCAGAAGTAGATGTCCTTGTTTTCGGGCCTGAGTTTACAGGTAGAGTTGAGGCGGTATGTAACAAAATGAAGAAGGTAAAATACACTTTCTATATTGGTGAGGATTGTCCTACCTTTGCAGAGAGTTACGACGAGCTTGTTACCTATTGTACTGCCAGAAAACCCGAGGTTTATCTCTGTGAGGACGAGCTTGCGGCAATTTACTTCTCATCGGGAACCACAGGATTTCCTAAAGCGATTGTGCATAAGCACAGAAGCCTTATCCACTCCTGCAGAGTTGAGCAGAACCACCATCGGCAAGGCAAGGACGATGTATTTTTGTGTATACCTCCACTTTATCACACAGGTGCGAAGATGCATTGGTTCGGAAGCCTTCTCTCGGGCAGCCGTGCCGTGCTATTAAAGGGTGTTAAGCCTGAGTGGATAATCAGAACAATTTCTGAGGAGAAATGTACTATTGTATGGCTTCTTGTGCCCTGGGCACAAGACCTCCTTGATGCAATAGACAGAGGAGATATAAAAATAGATGAGTATAATCTTTCACAGTGGAGATTGATGCACATAGGTGCTCAGCCTGTGCCACCAAGCCTTATAAAGAGATGGAAGGCAATCTTTCCTCATCACGACTATGATACAAACTACGGACTCTCCGAGTCAATTGGCCCCGGATGCGTACATCTTGGAATGGAAAATATTCACAAGGTTGGTGCAATCGGTAAGGCGGGTTTCGGATGGGAGACAAGAATTGTCGACGAGAACCGCAACACCGTTGCGCGTGGCGAGGTTGGAGAACTTGCAGTAAAAGGCCCGGGTGTAATGGAATGTTACTTCAATGATGAAAAAGCGACCAAAGAAGTTTTAGCTGATGGATGGCTCTTTACAGGTGACATGGCGAAAGAGGATGAGGATGGATTTATCTATCTTGTTGACAGAAAGAAGGATGTCATTATATCAGGTGGTGAGAATATTTATCCTGTACAGATAGAGGACTTTTTGAGAAGTTGTGACAAGATTAGCGATGTAGCAGTCATTGGACTTCCTGATAAGCGCCTTGGCGAGATTACTGCGGCTATAATTCAGGTTAAGGATGGCTTTAGTATGACAGAAGAAGAAATCAACAATTTCTGCCTTGATTTGCCAAGATACAAGAGACCTCACAAGGTTATTTTTGCCGATGTGCCAAGAAACCCAACCGGTAAAATAGAAAAACCAAAACTTCGCGAGATTTATTGTGGTGAGGCCTTAGTTGCGAGTCAGGTAAACAACTAAAATATAAGTGATAAAGGTTATAATCCACCTCATCAGTCACATTGCGGTGGATGAGGTGTTGAGGATATCATTAAAAGGTTTTTGACAGTATAAAAAGTCGATGAGTCTGCATAAGGGATTTATCGACTTTTTTGTATAAAATACTTGAAAAAATATATAAAATCTGTTATCATATTTAGATAGGTATTTAGAGAATTTTTGAGAGGAATGATAGTTTGTATGAAGAAGCTTATGCTTGGTAATGCAGCGGTTGCCCGCGGTGCTTATGAGGCAGGCGTTTCGGTTGTTGCGTCATATCCCGGAACCCCAAGCACAGAAATCACAGAAAATATTGTAAAGTATGAGAATATATACGCCGAATGGTCGCCAAATGAAAAGGTTGCGGCAGAGGTTGCAATTGGTGCGTCAATTGCAGGTGCAAGAAGTATGTCATGTATGAAGCATGTTGGTCTCAATGTGATGGCAGATCCTGTGTTTACAGTTAGCTATACAGGCGTAAACGGCGGTCTTGTTTTCTGCGTGGCTGATGACCCGGGTATGCACTCATCCCAGAATGAGCAGGATTCGCGCCACTATGCAGAGGCGTCAAAGATTGTTATGCTTGAGCCGTCAGACTCTGCTGAATGTAAGGATTACACAAAGGCAGCATACGAACTTAGTGAAAGGTTTGATACCCCTGTGTTTATAAGACTCTCTACAAGGGTATCGCACTCACAGAGCCTTGTTGAGGAATGTGAGCCGGAGACGGTTGAACTCAAGGATTACAATAAAAATATTGACAAGTATGTTATGATGCCTGCAAAAGCGGTAAAGCGCCATGTTGATGTAGAAAACCGCATAACAGCTCTTAAAGAATATGCAGAGGATTGTGAGTTTAATATAATCGAAGATAACGGTAGTAAGATTGGCGTTATTACATCAGGTATTACATATATGTATTCAAAGGAAGCTTTGGGAGACAGAGTGAACTACCTAAAACTGGGTATGGTTTATCCTTTGCCCGAAAAACTGATTATAGACTTTGCTAAAAAGTGTGACAGGGTATTTGTTATTGAAGAGCTTGATCCCATCCTCGAAAAGCACTGCAAGGCGCTTGGTGTTGATGTGGTTGGTAAAGAGAAGTTCACCCTTCTTGGTGAATACACTCCGTCTATGATTAAGGCGGCAGTATTTGGTGAGGATGCGGCAGAGAGCCTCAGTATTGATGAGGTAATTCCGGTTAGACCCCCTGTAATGTGTGCAGGATGTCCACACAGAGGTACATTCTATGTGCTTAAAAAACTTGGTCTTGTTGTATCGGGCGATATCGGATGCTATACACTCGGTGCTGTTGCCCCTCTTGAGAGTGTTGATACAACTATCTGTATGGGCGCATCGGTTAGCGCGGCTCTCGGTATGGCAAAGGCGAGAGGGGTAGAGTTTAATAAAAAACTCGTATCAGTTATAGGTGACTCAACCTTTATGCACTCGGGTATTACAGGTCTTGTTGATATTGTGTATAACAAAGGTGCAAACACAGTTATCATTCTTGACAACTCAATCACTGGTATGACAGGACATCAGAATAACCCCACTACAGGCTATACAATCAGGGGTGAGGAGACAACACAGGTTAATCTTGTTGACCTTTGTCACTCAATAGGCGTTAAGAATGTTGTAGTTGCTGACCCATTTGATGTAAAGAATTTTGAAAAGGTAGTCAAAGAGGAAACCCAGAGAGAAGAGCCGTCAGTTATTATTGCGCAGCGTCCCTGCGCGCTCTTAAAGAGTGTGAAGTATACGGGCAAATGCAAGATAAATGATAATTGTAAAAAGTGTAAAATGTGCTTAAAGCTTGGATGCCCTGCAATATCATTTGACGGAGAGAACATTAAGATAGATAAGACACAGTGTAACGGTTGCGGACTTTGCTTTAATGTATGTCCCTTTAATGCAATGGAAAAGGAGGAGGCGTAATTATGAATATTATGATAGTTGGCGTTGGCGGCCAGGGTACATTGCTGGCAAGCCGCATCCTCGGTAACACCGTTGTAAATGAGGGGTATGATGTTAAGGTTTCAGAGGTACACGGAATGAGCCAGAGAGGCGGAAGCGTTGTTACATATGTTAAATATGATGACAAAGTATATTCTCCAATCATTGACAGAGGAGAAGCGGATATAATTCTCGCATTTGAACTTTTAGAGGCTTATCGTGCGCTCCCATATCTTAAAAAAGGTGGAAAGATGATTGTAAATACTCAGCAGATTGATCCGATGCCGGTAATTACAGGTGCGATGAAGTACCCTGAGAATATTGCGGATAAGTTGAGTGATAAAATTGATGTGGTTACAGTAGATGCGTTGAAGTATGCCACAGAGGCAGGCAACGCAAAGGCTGTAAATGTTGTTTTGATTGGTCTTATGGCTAAGAATACCGATATTGCTTACGAAAAGTGGGTAGAAACAATTAAGTCATCAACGCCTGAGAAGTTCCTGGAATCAAACCTCAAAGCATTTGAGCTTGGATATAAGCTGGATTAATAAGAGACAGGAGATATAGTGATGAAATATTATCAGGAGCATATTGAGTGTATGCCAAGAGAGGAACTCAAAAAACTTCAGGATGAGAGACTCATCTGGCAGGTAAAGAGAATGTATGAAAGAGTTGAACTCTTCAGAAAGAGAATGGATGAAAAAGGTTTAAAGCCTGAAGATATTAAAGGTGTGGATGACCTTCACAAACTTCCATTTTCATACAAGCAGGACCTTAGAGATTACTATCCTTTTGGCCTTTTTGCAGAGCCTCTTAAAAATATCGTAAGAACTCACGCATCCTCTGGTACAACAGGAAAACAGATTGTTGTCGGATATACAAAGAATGACCTTGATAAGTGGGCTGATTGTATGGCGAGACAGTTTGTTGCAGCCGGAGCGGATGAGAATGATTTGATTCAGGTATCTTATGGCTATGGTCTCTTTACAGGCGGTCTTGGTGCACACGATGGCGCACAAAAACTTGGCGCAACTGTTATACCTACATCGTCAGGCAATACTGCAAGACAGATACAGACAATGGTTGATTTTGGCTCAACAGTTTTGTGTTGTACCCCATCTTATGCTATGTATCTTGCAGAGTCTATAAATGAGGCTGGACTTAAAGATAAGCTTAAGCTTAAAGTGGGAATTTTAGGTGCAGAGCCCTGGTCAGAGGATATGCGTCATGCAATAGAGGAAGGTCTTGGAATCAAAGCCTACGATGTTTATGGCCTCTCTGAAATTATGGGACCGGGCGTAAGTTTCGAGTGTGAATGCCAGAACGGTATGCACATAAATGAAGATATGTTCATAGCAGAAATAATCGACCCTGACACAGGAGAGGTTTTGCCTGAGGGGTCATCTGGAGAACTTGTGTTTACTACTATCACAAAAGAGGGTTTTCCTGTAATCAGATATCGTACCCGTGACATATGTTCTCTTATTTATGAAAAGTGTGAGTGTGGAAGAACCTTTATAAGAATGAACAAGCCAACTGGCAGAAGCGATGATATGCTCATTATCAGGGGTGTAAATGTATTCCCGTCACAGATAGAGGAAGTATTGCTCAGAGTAAACGGAGATATTACACCTAACTATCAGATAGTTGTCGGTAGAGAAAACAACACCGATACCCTTGATGTAAATGTTGAGATGAGCGAGGCATTGTTTGCAGATGATATTAAGTCAATACACAAGATTGAAAAAGCAATCACCAATGATCTTAGAAATGTGCTTGGTATTGGCGCACAGGTTCATCTTGTAAACCCGAAAACAATTGCGCGTAGCGAGGGTAAGGCAAAGCGTGTGATTGATAATAGAAAGATATAATAAAGGAGCGACATGGTATGGTAAAGCAAATATCTGTATTTGTTGAAAACAAGCACGGACGCATTATGGAGATACTTAGCGCTCTGGCAGAGTATAATGTTGATATAAAGGCTCTGTCCGTTGCAGACTCAACTGATTTTGGTATAATGCGAATGATTGTAAGCGATGACGAACTTGCTAAAAAAGTTCTGAACGAAAATGGTGTAATTGTCCGCGTTAACAATGTTATAGCAGTAGCGGTAAATGATGAGCCGGGCGCACTTATGAAAACTTTTGCAATTTTGTGTGAGAGCGGAATTTCCGTTGAGTATATGTATGCCTTTGCAGAAAAATTAGGTGATTCATCTGTTATAGTAATTCGCACAGACAATCAGGAAAATGCGGTTGAAAAATTAAAGCTTGGTCGAGTTACTGTTTTGCAGCACGATGATATTAAAAATCTTTAATTTGATTTATACTAATCATGTGATAAAAACCGGAGGCGATATAATTGTATAGTACTGCGATTTATCCGGGATCCTTTGATCCATTTACAAACGGACATCTGGATGTTGTAAGAAAAGCATCGCTGATTTTTGACAAAGTTGTTATTGTTATTGGTCTTAATGTAAACAAGAAGAGAACTTATGACGAGAATATGATGGTAGAAGCCATTGAGAAAACTCTGGATGATAACAACATTACAAACTGCGAGGTTTGCATATATGATGGCCTTGTTGCTGAATATACCAAGAAGAACAAAATTGGATATATGATACGAGGACTGAGAAACAACATGGACTATAACTATGAAGAAAACATTGCAGAGGTGAACAAACTTGTAAATCCCGGCCTTGAGTATATATACTTCAGGGCGGACAATGTGGCAGTGTCCTCATCAATGGTTAAAGAACTGAGTAGTTTTGGTCAGGATGTTTCAAAGTATGTTCCAAAAGCGGTGTTTGAAATAATTCAAAGGGATAAAAAATAAATTTCAGGAGGAAATACAATGAAAAAAGTTATTGCATTGTTATTGTGCCTGGTGCTTGCCTTGTCAATTGTTGGGTGTGGCAAGGACAAAAAAGGTGATGAGATAGAGGCAGGTTCAATCGGTATTATCGAAGAAGAAAAAGAGCCTGTAATAATAGAAGGCTTTGGCACGGAAGAAGAGTTTGTAGATATGATAAACGAGTTTAATACAACGACTGATCCCGCGCGAAAAGAGGAGCTTCGCAAGGTTATTGAAGGTGTATTACAGCGTGCAGAAGAAGCAGCAGCGGCTGCAGGATAAAAAAATAGCAGATGCTTTGCATCTGCTATTTTTTTATCCAACTATTTTGTTGGGTTGTGGTTTGATTGAGGTTGCCTTTACTGAAGTCTTTTTAGCAACCTTTCTATTTGTGTTGTATGTTATAGTTGGCTTTGATTTACCATCAACACAGCCTTTTGTAACTACAACCTTTTCAATGGTAGGGTCAGAGGGAATTTCATACATAATGTTTAGCATGATGTCTTCTAGTATTGTACGCAGGCCTCTGGCACCTGTTTTGCGTTCTGCTGCAAGCTTTGCAATAGCTAAAACCGCATCGTCTTCAAACTCAAGCTGAACCTCATCCATTTCAAGAAGTGCCTTGTACTGTTTTGTAAGAGCGTTCTTTGGTTCGGTCAAAATTGACGAGAGTGCGTCAACCCCCAATGAGTCAAGAGTTGTCACAACAGGAAGTCTGCCGATAAGCTCAGGAATCATTCCAAACTTAAGCAGGTCTTCGCTTTGAAGTTGTTTTAAAATATCGCCTCTGTTCTTGTCTTTTTTGCTCTCAACAGTTGCACCAAACCCCAAAGTTTTCGTGTTTACACGACTTTCGATTATCTTGTCAATGCCTTCAAAAGCCCCGCCACAAATAAACAAGATGTTTGTGGTGTCTATCTGTATAAACTCCTGATGAGGATGTTTTCTGCCGCCTGATGGCGGAACAGACGCAACGGTTCCCTCTAAAATTTTAAGAAGTGTCTGCTGAACCCCCTCGCCGCTGACATCGCGGGTGATAGAAGGGTTTTCTGATTTCCTTGATAGTTTGTCAACCTCATCTATATAGATAATTCCTTTTTCGGCAAGTTCTATATCGTAGTTGGCAGCTTGAATAAGTTTAAGAAGAATATTCTCAACATCCTCACCGACATATCCTGCCTCTGTAAGAGATGTAGCGTCGGCAATAGCAAAAGGAACATTAAGCATTTTTGCAAGAGTTTGAGCAAGAAATGTCTTACCGCAACCTGTTGGACCGATAAGCAAAATATTACTCTTCTGAAGCTCTATATCCTCATTAGTATGTGCCGAATAGATACGCTTGTAGTGGTTGTATATAGCAACGGATAGAGCTTTTTTTGCAAGGTCCTGACCAATGATATAGTCATTTAAAAATGCATGTATCTCAGCAGGCTTTGGTATGTTTTTAAGTTCTTCTGCAATGTCAATTTCGTAATCATTTTTAAAGATTTCCACACAAAGGTCTACGCATTCGTTACAGATATATGCGCCTGGGCCTTCTATAAGGCGCTTGACGCTATCTTCTGTCTTGCCGCAGAAAGAGCAACGACAGATGTTGTTTTCATCTATTTTATTTGGCATAGAAACTCCCCTATCTATTGGTTACAATCTTATCAATAAGACCGTATTTAACTGCTTCATCTGCAGTCATAAAGTTATCACGCTCGGTATCTGCTTTGATTACATCAAGAGGCTGACCTGTATTTTTGCTTAAAATGTTATTAAGGTTATCCTTGATTTTAAGCATTCTCTCTACGTGAATCTTCATATCAGTTGCCTGACCTTGAGTTCCGCCAAGTGGCTGATGAATCATAATCTCACTGTTAGGGAGAGCAAATCTTTTGCCCTTTGCACCTGATGAGAGCAAGAAAGCACCCATAGATGCTGCCATACCTACACAGATGGTAGATACATCTGCCTTGGTATACTGCATTGTGTCATAAATCGCCATGCCGGCAGTAACAGACCCACCTGGACTGTTGATATAGAGGTTTATATCTTTGTCAGGGTCCTCGCTGTCAAGGAAGAGGAGCTGCGCCACAACCAGACTTGCGGTTGCATCGTTTATCTCGTCCGAGAGAAAGATAATTCTGTCTTTTAGAAGACGAGAGAATATGTCATAAGAACGCTCGCCTCTACCGGTCTGTTCGATTACATAAGGAACCAAACTGCCTTTTGGATTATAATTACTCATTTTTAGTCCTCCTGTTCAATTTGTTTTTTGTATTGAAGAAAGGTTGACTTGGATAATATATCCAAATCAACCCATAAATATACCTCTTCGCCAGTTTTTGTTATTTAAGGTCAGCATTATCAACTAAGAACTTAATTGTCTTCTCTGCCTTGATGCGTTCCTTTATGTCTGCGTCCTGAACATACTTTTTAATGTCTTCAACCTTCATGCTGTTCTTTTCTGCCATATTTGCGTATTCTTTTTCAATTTCTGATGCCTTTGCGTCGATTCCTTCAACTTCGCATACCTTTTCGAGGATTAAAGAAGTCTTAACATTCTTTGTGGCATCTTCTTTAAACTGTTCTCTCATTGCATCTACAGTTATACCTGTGTACTGCATATATTGGTCAATGCTAAGACCCTGATAGCGCATCTGCATATCGAAATCTCTGATCATCTTATCAATCTGTGAGTTAATCATCGCTTCAGGAATATCTATCTCGGTTGCATCGCAAACTGCTTTAATGACATTTTCTTCAGTTTCATGCTTTGCTCTTTCTTTGCCTGCGGCAGAGAGCTTTTCCTTTACATCTTTCTGAAGCTCTTCAAGAGTGTCAAACTCGCTTACATCTTTTGCAAATTCGTCATCAAGCTCGGGAAGCTCCTTAACTTTAACTGAATTGATTTTTACTTTAAATACTGCAGCCTTGCCCTTGAGTTCTTCTGCGTGATATTCTTCGGGGAAGGTAACATTTACTTCAACATCTTCGCCAATGTTTTTGCCGATAAGCTGGTCCTCAAATCCGGGGATGAACTGACCTGAACCTATTGTAAGGTCAAAGCCCTCACCCTTGCCGCCGTCAAAAGCAACACCGTCAACAAAACCTTCAAAGTCAATGTTTGCGATATCGTCTTTCTTAACTGCTCTGTCCTCAACAGGAACCATTCTTGAGTTGCGCTCTCTAAGTTTTTCGATTTCAGCATCAACATCCTTCTTCAAGGTTCTATGGCTAACCTTTGATGCCTTGATGCCTTTGTATTCTCCAAGCTCAAACTCAGGTTTAACTGTAACCTTTGCTGTAAAGGTTACACCAGTTTCTTTGCTGATTTCACCTTTTATATCGATTTCGGGCTGGTCAACGGGGAAGATTTTGTTTTCCTCAACTGCTTTATCGTATGCATCGGGAAGAACAATGTTAACAGCATCCTCGTAAAATATCTCAACACCGTAGTATTTCTCAATCAATTTTCTTGGAGCCTTACCCTTGCGGAAGCCCTGAATGTTGATTTTACCAACATTTTTCTTGTAAGCTTTTTCAATAGCTTTTTCAAATTCCTCAGCAGTAACTGAGAACTCAAAACTTACAACATTTTTCTCGATTTTTTCTACTGTACTCATTTAAAAACATTCCTCTCTGCTTCTGAAAATATACCATAGGCTATTTTATCACAATCTAATAAAAATTGCAAGAGTTTTTCGCATTTATTTAATTTTCGTAATAATCAACAATTATTAGAAAAAAACCTTTGAAAATCAGTAGATTTCGCAACAAAAAACCTGCACCACAATTGTGGTACAGGCTAAATGTATAGCAAGTTTTTATGTGTCGGGATTACGGCTGTTTGCCGATATATGCAAGTATTCCACCGTCAACATAGAGTACATGACCGTTAACAAAGTCAGATGCCTCTGATGCAAGGAATACAGCCGGACCCATAAGATCCTCGGGGTTACCCCAGCGATTTGCCGGTGTCTTTGCAAGGATAAAGCTGTCAAACGGATGGCGAGAACCATCGGGCTGTACCTCGCGAAGCGGTGCGGTTTGTGGTGTTGCTATGTATCCCGGACCTATACCATTACATTGAATGTTGTGTTGACCATACTCAGAGCAGATGTTTCTTGTAAGCATCTTAAGTCCGCCCTTTGCAGCAGCGTAAGCAGAAACAGTCTCGCGGCCAAGTTCGCTCATCATTGAGCAGATGTTAATAATTTTACCATGTCCTTTTTTAATCATGTTAGGGATAACTGCCTTTGCCATGATAAATGGTGCGTTAAGGTCAACATCAATAACCTGACGGAACTCATCAGCACTCATCTCGCACATAGGAATACGCTTGATGATACCTGCGTTGTTTACGAGAATATCAACCACGCCGACTTCCTGCTCAATTTTTTTAATCATTTCATCAACCTGAGCTTCATTTGTAACATCACACACATATCCTTTTGCATCAATACCGTCTGCTTTGTATGCCTCGATACCTTTGTCAACAAGCTCCTGCTTGATGTCATTGAAAACAATAGTTGCACCGGCTTGAGAGAGTCCCTTGGCAATTGCGTAGCCGATACCGTAGGATGCGCCTGTAACAAGTGCGATTTTCCCGGTTAAATCAAATTTTGCGGTTATACTCATAATTTGTCTCCTTCTCCGCCGCTCTGTTGCGGCAAAATTAGTTGTAAAATCTTGTATGTGTAAGAACACCAATAAAAGATTATATGTATAGTATAACATTTAGAAAAAACAATTTTATTGCGTTTTTTGTAAAGTATATTGCAAATTTCACTTATATATGTTTTTGTAAGAATATTTATAATAACGAAAAGCAAAAAACAATATAAAACGCAAAAATAACGCTTTTTGTCGAATGATAGGTTTATGTGTATTATGCCTAAAAAGTGTTGACAAGAAATGTAAACTGTGCTATAATGCCGAGCATAGGTAAGGTAATTACCTAAGATTTTTAGGAGGTATTGACATGCAAGGAAAAGTAAAATGGTTTAATGCAGAAAAAGGTTTTGGTTTTATCGAGAGCGAAGAAGGAACAGATGTATTTGTTCACTATTCTGCAATTGCCATGGACGGCTACAAGACCCTTGAAGAGGGTGCCGAGGTTGAATTTGATGTTGTTGAGGGTGCTAAAGGTCCACAGGCTACAGATGTTAAACGTGTGTAACTCTCTTTAGATATTTCTTTTATTAACTTGAATTAAACTGAGACGAAAGGACGGCTTTGCCGTCCTTTTTCTTGTGTGTTGGATAATTAAAAAGTAATATTATTTTTGAGGTAAATTTGATGTTAAAATTTATGAAGAATTTGTCATTTTCTATTGTAAAAATCAACCCTGCATGGTATAATGAGCTGAAAGTGTGGCACTTCTTCTTGAATGATACGAGTATACAACAAATCATAAAAAATATTATAGCGGAGGATTTACTATGGTAAAGCATGTAATTATCTGGAAACTAAACGAAGAACACAATACGCCCGAGATAAAGAATGGAATAAAGTGTGGAATTGAGGGACTGCTGGGAATAGTTCCTGGACTTGTTGATGTCAGAGTTGAGACAACCCCTCTGGAATCATCAAATGCAGATGTTATGTTATACTCCGTGTTTGAGGATGAAGATGCACTTAAGGGGTACGCGGTACATCCTGAACATGTAAAGGTTGCAAATACCTATGTAAGACCATATACGCAGTCAAGATCTTGTTTTGATTATGCAGAATAACAAAGAAATGTAAAGTTTTATTCGGAATAAGGAGTAAATATACATGGATATAAAACAACAGGCATTGAAAATGCACGAGGAACTCAAGGGTAAAATAGAGGTAATATCGAGAACTCCGGTAAAAAACAGAGAACAGCTTTCTCTTGCGTATACTCCAGGGGTTGCAGAGCCTTGCCTTGAGATAAACAAAGATATAAGCAAATCATTTGAGCTGACACGCAGACATAATCTTGTTGCGGTGATAACGGATGGCTCTGCAGTACTTGGGCTTGGTGATATTGGGCCCGAAGCCGGTATGCCTGTTATGGAGGGTAAGTGTGCACTCTTTAAGGAGTTTGCAGATGTTGATGCCTTTCCGATTTGCATAAAGACGCAGGACGTGGATGAGCTTGTCAGAACGATTTATCTGATATCAGGCTCTTTTGGCGGAATAAACCTTGAAGATATTGCTGCACCGCGTTGTTTTGAGATAGAGAGCCGACTTAAAGAAATGTGTGATATCCCTGTCTTTCATGATGACCAACACGGCACTGCGATAGTTGTTGCGGCCGCTATGATAAACGCACTTAAGGTTGTAAATAAGAAAATTGAGAATATTCGTGTTGTAATTAACGGAGCGGGTAGTGCCGGTACAGCTATTGGCATGCACCTTATGAAGCTTGGTGTTAAAAACCTTGTTATGGTTGACAGGTTTGGTATTATATGCGAGGGTATGGATGGTCTAAGTGATGCACACAAGAACCTTGCCAAAATCACCAATCGAGATCATCTTCAGGGGACCCTTGCCGATGCAATGCGTGATGCTGATGTATTTATTGGTGTATCAGCGCCAAATATTGTTTCTGCAGAGATGGTGGGAACCATGGCAGATGATGCAATAGTTTTCCCTATGGCCAATCCCGTCCCCGAGATTTCGCCCGACGATGCAAAGCGTGGCGGAGCGGCTATAGTCGGTACGGGCCGTTCTGATTATCCAAACCAGATAAACAATGTTGTTGCCTTCCCGGGAATTTTCAGAGGTGCATTAGATGTTCGCGCAAGTGATATCAATGACGAGATGAAGATGGCGGCATCTTATGCAATTGCGGGGCTTGTTTCAGATGAGGAACTTAATGCAGACTACATTTTACCAATTGCATTTGACGAGAGAATAGGCAAAACGGTTGCGGCGGCGGTTTCGGAGGCTGCAAGAAAAAGTGGCGTTGCGAGAATATAGAAAATTATACGACTGCACACAACTGTTTGCAGGCAGTTCAATATGATTGGATGGAGAAAACAAAATGAAAAAATCAAAATCACTAATATTCACACTGATTGGAACAATGACAACGGGTTTTGCGATAGGTGCTTTCCTTACGCCTAACAAAATTGTCGGAGGCGGTGTATCAGGTATATCAACTATCCTTTATCATACATTTGGTATTCAGCCTGGACTTAGCTTTTTTCTGTTGAACATTATATTTTTGTTGGTTGGTCTGACGGTTCTTGGCAAAGAGTTTATACTTAAAACATTGATGGGGATATCATTATTGTCAGTATTTACGCAGATTTTCACTTATTTCCCTATTTATACCGATAATCTT
The DNA here is from genome assembly GCA_045614945.1 of Clostridia bacterium. GTDB lineage: Bacteria > Bacillota > Clostridia > Monoglobales > Monoglobaceae > UMGS1820. Next base: position 16,798 of record JAZLDW010000047.1, read on the forward strand.
ATTCTTGCCACAATTTTTGGCGGAGTACTATATGGACTTGGTATCGGTATGAGTTTTGCGGCCGGTGCGTCAACAGGTGGCACGGATATAATAGGCAGAATTATTCAGTCAAAATTTAGTTTTGTACCGATTGGAAAAATGCTATTGTTTGTAGACGGGATAATCATTCTTGTATCATTGATTGTGTTTAAAAATATAGAACTTACATTATATGGCATACTTGCTTTGTTTGTTTCAAGTTATTCGATAGATTTTATTATCAGCAAACTTAATGTATCAAGAATCGCCTTTGTTATAACCGATAAAGGAGAAGAAATATCAAGAATGCTTGTTTCTACATCTCCAAGAGGAGTAACGCTTATTGATGTCAAAGGCGTGTATACGGATACTGAAAAGAAAATGCTCTTCTGCGCACTTAAAGAGAGTGAGAGCGAGGAGTTTCAAAAGAAAATTCTGTCGATGGACGAGGGTGCTTTTATTGTGTTCTCGGAGTCCCAGCGAATAAAAGGTAACGGATTTTATTTATACAAATAAAATCCGTAACGTAACGGAGGAAAAAATGAAACTTGATGGAGTAAAAATTAATTTTTTGGGTGACAGCATAACCGAGGGTGTTGGAACAACAGAGCCTGAAAGGTGTTTTCACCAACTTATCAAAGAAAAGTACAACTTAAGTGTTGCAAATAACTACGGTGTCAGCGGCACTCGTATTGCAAGGCAGACAGAGCCTACTAGAGATAACGCAAAGTTTGATTTAACCTTTGAACTGCGTGCCGAGGTTATGGACAGAGAGGTGGATGCGGTAGTAGTCTTTGGCGGAACAAACGATTTTGGCCATGGTGATGCGCGTTTTGGAGATGTGGACAGCGACAGCGAAGATATATACACATTCTGTGGCGCACTTAACTCTCTTATCAGTAAGTTGAGGAGTGACTTTCAAAGTGCGAAAATCGTGTTCATGACACCGCTTCACAGAATGACAGAGAATGAGCTATCTTTGCCTGATAATAAAAATCTTTATGACTATGTTGATGCTATACGCAAAATATGTGTCAAGAGAGGTGTGGATGTTATAGACTTGTTTGCTATAAATCCTATCGACATAAATGATGAATTGCTTTTGCCTGACGGACTTCATCCAAGTGATGCGGGGCACGAGATAATGGCAGAGGTAATCGGCAATGCGTTGCTTGAACTATAATGGATAAAATTTTATCAATAAAAATAGGTGCAGTGCAAGATGGCTGCACAGTCTTGCAAATTCTGAAAAGAAGTATGAACTTGTCGGATGGTATCATTACTGATTTAAAGAAGACGGATGACGGGATTGTACTTGACGGCAAAAGGGTGTTTGTTAATGAAGTCGTAAAAAAGGGGCAGATATTGACTGTGTCCATACACGATGGCGTATCGGACATTGTAAAAAGTGATATTCCTCTCGAGGTTTTATACGAGGATGAGGATATAATTGCGATAAACAAGCCAAGAAGTATGCCGACCCATCCATCGCTAAATCACTATGAAGATACCCTTGCAAACGGTCTTATGCATTATTTTGATGGGCAAAACTTTACGTTTCGCGCAATTACTCGTCTTGACAGAGATACCTCGGGAGTTGTGCTTGTTGCAAAGAATCCCCTCTCTGCGTATGTTCTGGCAGAACAAATGAAAAACGGAGGGATAAACAAGGAGTACACAGCGGTGGTAAATGGTACCATCAATCCTTTAGAGGGAAGAATATCAGCGCCCATAAAAAGAAAGTATGAAAGTATTATACTAAGATGCGTGAGTGATGATGGAAAAGAGGCAATAACCGATTATAAAACTGTCTTGTCTTATAACGGACTATCCATGGTCAGTTTATTTCCAAAGACGGGTAGAACGCACCAACTCAGGGTGCATTTAAGTTATGTTGGTACACCTATATTTGGAGATGATTTATATGGTGCACCACAGGAAAATGAGGCAACAAGGCTACATTGCAGAAAGATATCCTTTGTGCATCCTTCTTCAAGAGAGAAGATTGAAATAGTGGCTCCGCTTCCTGAGGATATTAAAGAACTTATAGATTATAAGGAATGATGCTTATGTCAAAGAAGAATGAAAAGAATACAAGAGGCAAAATAATAAATGCTGCGTGGGATTTGTTCTATGAGCAAGGTT
>JAZLDW010000048.1:0-4172 GCA_045614945.1 Clostridia bacterium
TTTCATCCAGAGAATTAATAGCGGCAAGATAGTCGGGATATTCTTCTTTGTAATTACCCTTAAGAAAAGTTAAATCCTCCGGCAAAGGATATTCACGGAAAGCATCAACTTTATCTGTTGGCCCTTCAAAATGACCCCTGTCATTCTGGTGGTGTGGTTCAAGCTGCGAAACAAACATAAAAAAAGGCTTTTCGTCGTTATGGTTATTTACATATTCAACCGCAAAGTCATTTATACAATCTGCTCTGTAACCCTTAAAGTCAATCTGATTGCCGTTACCGTCAAAAACATATCCGTCATAACCGTGCGAGGTAAATTCCAGAACATCTGCCGCACGCCAATATTTATATCCGCCTTGTCTTTGAGTCGGAACCGCAGTTTTTTCACAATGAACACCGATACCTGGATAACGGTCTGAAGCAAGATGCCATTTTCCGATATACGCTGTATCGTATCCGTTTTCATTAAAATAATCGGCTAAAGTTTTCGTATCTTCTTTCAAAGCAATACCATTCCAATAGCAACGGTTTTCCGTTGCAAACTGACCTGTCTGCAAGCAGGCGCGGGCAGGGCCGCAGACAGGCTGGCAGGTAAAAGAATTTTCAAACAGCACTCCCTCTTCTCCCAAATTCCAGACATTCGGCATAAGACTGCTGTTCAGTGTGTCCCATCGCTGTTGATCGGAAAAATAAAAGATAATATTAGGCTTCATTATTTTTCTCCTTAATGATTATAAACATTTCTGTGTATCCTTCAGACGTATTACAGTAAATATTGTAACACAAACATATCAGCAGTTCAATAAAGATAGCCACTTTTTTTGACACAATTGAGAAAGCCCAAGCAGCTATTGATGAACGCGAATCAAAAAACACCGGTTCCGCGGATACTGTCGATATAACGGTTCTTGCAAAATTGCTTACCGAAAAAACATCCCGGTGGCTACCTTTTTGAAAAATTTTATGCAAGTCCTGTTTGTTGTACCGACCTTGATTGACAACAGGTACGCGGTTGATGTAAAATAAAGAAGACTGTGATGGTGAAACTGTTATACAATATAGATGCAAGTTAACAAAATAATTAATTTTAATTTGTCAAATATATCGTTTATTTAATCGGAGGCTTATCTTATGTTCAAACTGATTCCTCAACCTGTAAAAATATTTACCGACAAATCTGTAACCGGTTTTGTTTTAACTGACAATACAACCGTTTCCGCATTTGATTTTTCTGATGATTTGATTGTTTTCGTAAAAAAAGTATTGCACAAAGAAATCAAAGCATCAAATGGTGACTGTTTAATTTCTTTAATCATTGATGACAACTTCAAATATGATGAAGGTTATTCCCTGAAGTGCGAAAACAATAAAGTTAATATTGTATCAAAAACAGAAAACGGACTTTTTTACGGAATACAGACTCTCAAACAAATGCTTCTGCAATCAGGAGGAAATATTCCATACACTGAAATTTTTGACTTCCCGCGCTTTGCTTACAGAGGATATATGCTTGACTGCGGAAGATATTTTTATTCTGTCAATGATATAAAACGAATCATAGAGCTTATTGCATTACATAAAATAAACATACTGCATTGGCATCTGACTGAGGATCAGGGTTGGAGAATAGAAATCAAAAAATATCCTTTACTGACAGAAAAAGGCTCGGTGCGCAGTCACACAAATTTCAACAGAAAATCTCACGGCGGTTTTTATACTCAGGAAGAAATAAAAGAAGTTGTTGAATACTGCCACAAACATAAAATCAAGGTTATTCCCGAATTTGATGTTCCGGGTCACAATGTTGCTGCAATCGCCTGTTATCCGTATCTTTCTTGTTTTGAGCGAAGTCTTGAAGTAGCAACCCATTGGGGTGTCAAAAGAGATATTCTCTGCGCAGGTAAAGAGTCAACTTACGGTTTTGTTTATGATGTTCTTGACGAAACAATGGAACTTTTCCCCGATAAAATAATTCATATTGGTGGCGATGAAGCATTCAAAGAACGTTGGAAAATATGTCCTCATTGCCAGAAGGCCATAAAAGAAAACAATCTGCACGATGAAAACGACCTCCAGATGTTCTTTATGTCAAAAGTTAACGATTATCTTGCATCAAAAGGTTATTCTTCTCTTATGTGGGGCAACGATACAGAAGGTGGAACGGATAACCTTTCTTCCAAAATTGCGTGGACCATATATAAACCCCATTGTAACGATGAAATGATAAAAAAGGAACTTGAACGAGGCAGAAAGCTCATAAACTCAAAAAATAAAACTTTTTATCTTGATTTCCCTTACGGATGGACATCCCTCTCGGATGTTTGCAACAGTGATGGTGCATTGACCGAAAAAGATGAAGACACCTACGGCGTTGAAGCTTGTATGTGGACAGAATATGTGCCTGATATGAAGAAACTTGAATTTATGACCTTCCCAAGACTTGGAGCAATCGCTGAAAATGCCTGGTCACCAAAGAATTCATCGAATTTTATGGATAAGGTAAAAGATTATTGCAAACTGTTGGATGCTTACGAAGTGAGATACGCACCTTTGAATAAGGCGAATCCATCATTTATTTATAAACATTTTTCTTCCATTTGGTTCAAAAGGCGTGTTTTTCATTGGGAAAGTATTCATATACATTTTGATAATAAGAAAGTAAAGAAACTCAGCGAAAATTACGATAAATAAGAGTTCAGCGTTTGCTTTTTACTCTGCTGACGGTTGATTTCTCCCCAATTAAACCAATGGTAGGTGTATTTTGACTCCTTTATTATCTATGAGTAAAAGGAGGCAATTATGGACCAGATCAAAATCGGAAAATTTATTGCCGAGTGCAGAAAAAATGTGAATCTGACTCAAATTCAGTTGACAGAAAAACTGAACATAACCGACAAAGCGGTTTCCAAATGGGAAAGGAAAATCTCTTCCTGATTCTGCTATTATGCTTGAATTATGCAGTGTTCTTAAAATTACAGTAAATGATTTATTAAGCGGAGAAGTGATTACAATAAAAAAGTAGCAGAAGCACAAAAGTTAGCTTCGTTTACAATCAACTTTGAACAGGGAAAAGAATATCTATATAAATTTTCAACAAGAAAAAGAGTACACAAATGGCATAATATATCCGTAAATTTGTGATTCTAAAAAAGTGTTAAGGGGTGATTTATAATCCAAATCACCCCTTAAATAATGCCTAATCATTCCTACATTTGTTCGTTGCTACCCAGGCAGCTATCAAGGACTAATTCTTAACTGAATTACGGATTAGCAAATAACTAAACGAATCCCCATCGAGAAATCGGTGGGGATTTTTCTGTGCATTGAAATTAGAAGGTAAAAGCATTATAATCTAATCAATAAATATTTTCAAAACAACTATTGACTCTCACGCTCCGTCATAGTGTATGCTCTTGTTGTGAGGTGATAAAATTGAAAATGCAGATTAAAGAATTTGCCGAATTTACGGGTGTAAGTGTACGCACATTGCATTATTATGATGAAATAGGGTTGTTAACACCAGCCTTCGTTGACAGAGCGACAGGTTATCGTTTTTACGACAAAAATTCTGCTCTTCGAATGCAAGAGATTCTTTTTTACCGTGAGCTTGATTTTTCCTTAAAAAGCATCAAGGAGATTTTGGCATCCCCGAAATATGACAAAAGCAAGGCATTGAAAGAGCAAAAACAACTGCTCATCCTGAAAAAAGAGCGATTAGAACGGTTGATTTCTGCCATTGATGGTGCCGTGAAAGGAGAAAATGTTATGAAAGTATTTGACAACAGCGAATTTGAAAAGTATAAGACCGAAGCGAAAGAAAAGTGGGGCGAAACGTATGCCTACAAGGAACACACAGAACGGACAGCGAATTACTCCAAACAGAAGTGGAATGACCTTGCCGAGGGAATGGACTGCATTATGGCAGAGTTTGCATTATGTATGAAAAAAGGCGAAGAGCCTGATTCCAGCGAAGCACAAAACCTTGTAAAATGCTTGCAGAACCATATCACCGAAAATTACTATCTCTGCACAAATGAGATTTTAGCAGGTCTCGGCCAGATGTATGTAGGCGATGAACGCTTCAAAAATAATATTGATAAGCACGCTGACGGTACAGCAGCGTTTATATGTGATTCAATTGAAGTTTATTGCAAGCAATGAGTAAAGAATAAT
>JAZLDW010000049.1:0-20567 GCA_045614945.1 Clostridia bacterium
TCCTGTTCAATATCTTAAATATGATCGGTAACTATAGCAAGAAGGTCACACCTGTTCCCATTCCGAACACAGTAGTTAAGCTTCTTAGCGCTGAAAATACTTGGCGGGTGACCGCCCGGAAACATAAGTCGTTGCCGGTACTTTTATAAAAAATCCTTGATGAGAATACTCGTCGGGGATTTTTTGCTTTAATAATAAAAAGTCACGGCAGTAACTACCGTGACTTTTTCTACATTTCTGAATGAAATCTATACTTACGATATTTTTTGGGGGTTGTATTTGTGCTCTCACGAAACATTTTGATAAAATATGATGTTGATGAAAAGCCTGATTCCCACGCAATTCGTTCAACACTATACTGAGTTGTAAGCAGATAGTTTTTTGCGATTCTAATACGATAGTTCGTAAGATGTTTATGAAGCGGAATTCCAGTCTCTTGCTTAATAATGCGATTTAAGTGATACGGATGATAATTAAAATTCTCTGCAATTTCCGTATTTGACAGGTCGTGTTGCATATAATTTTTCTGTATGTATTTTATAACATCCTTGCATAAATCGGTGTAGGCGGTTTCAGATTCTACATGCCCTAAAAGTTCGAGCAGGCATAACTTGAGTAGTGCCGAGGACTTTTCTCTGTAAAAACTATCCCTCGAAAGAAAGTTAGCAGTGCATTGAGCAAGAGAATGCCCTGCCTGTGGAAGATGTCTTATAATCGGATACGAAAGATCGTCGCAAATAGGGTAGTTAATGACTTTTTCTGGCACGAAATCTTTTTCTAGGGCAGTGCCTATAGAAGATTTTATGTGAGAAAAATCGTTTATCAGGTCGAAATCAAGAATAATAATTTTAAATTCTCGGTTGTCAAGGAAATTAAAGCAATATTTTGTCTTAGGAGGGAAATATATCGTATCTCCGCTTGAAATATTATATTTTGCATCATTTACCTGAACACTGCCCGAGCCATGCTCGATATAAAAAATTCTACAATCATAGCAAATGCTGAATGTATTACTGTTATTTAGATGCATATTGTGTATCATTGCATATCTTATGTGAGGATTTATGTCAGAAACCTTCATATATTCACACTTCTTTGTTTTGTTATATTTTTCGCTCATTTTGTAATACATTATATCATCTATATATGATATAGTCAAGATGTAAAGATAAAGTGAGGTGAGTGCCGTGAAGTTTTCAGTTGGATACAGGGTTTCATCTGACGATAAATTTGTAAGCGATATAATCCGATACAAAGATAAAATTTCCGAGGTATACTTCTCGTGGGGGGATTTTCCGAGTGGTAGAAACAATCAGCTGAGCAATTCGGATTTGACTCCGTGGGAGGCACAGAATAAGCAAATAGAGGATTTAAAAAGGATTTCCGGATCAGGCATAGATTTGAATATATTGTTCAACGCTAACTGCTACGGGAAGAATAGTCAGTCCAGAAAGTTTTTTGAAAAAATTGGAGAGACGGTTGACTATGTAGGTTGTAACTTTGGCCTAAAGTCTCTTACCACGACGTCGCCACTTATTGCTAAGTTTATTAAAGAAAACTTTGACAATATTGATGTAAGGGCTTCTGTCAATATGGAAGTTGGTAGTATTGAGGGGATGAGTTACATCTCGCAGTACTTTGACAGCTTTTATATGAAGAGAGAATATAACCGTGACTTTGACACGATAGAGCGTCTCTGCAGGTGGTGCGACGATAACGGAAAGAAGCTTCATATGTTGGCAAACAGCGGATGTCTTAATTTTTGCTCGGCACATAACTTTCATGATAACCTTGTGGCACATGAGAGTGAAATTGCTATGATGGATAACGGATATAACTTTAAAGGAATCTGCAAAGAGTTTTTGAGCAAGGAAGAAAACTACACTGCGTTGATAACCAACACAAACTTTGTAAGACCCGAGGATATATGCAAATACGATGAGTATTTTGAATCAGCAAAACTTGCAACAAGGGTAAGTCGAAACCCATCTTTAATATTGAGAAGCTATGTGGAGGGAAAATATAGCGGCAACATACTCGACATTTTAGAGCCGGCGCACAGTATTTACCCATATATCATAGAAAACGGAGAGCCGCTTCGGCTTAAGAAACTTGAAACAAATGTAGAGTTTGAATAAATAAAAATATAGAAAGGATATGATGAGATTTATGTTGACAAGCGCAATGATAAAACAGGCAGCGTTAGAGGCTGGCGCCGATGCCTGCGGAATAGGCCCTATGTCAAGATTTGAAGGAGCGCCTAAGGAGATGGACCCGAGATATCTCTTCCCGGGGGCAAAGAGTATAATAGGCTTTGTTTTTAGAATTCCCCGCGGTGTTCAGAGAGGCATAGAGGAGGGAACTCAGTTTTATCAGTACCCATCTATGGCTTATGGTGGCATAAATGAAATCTTTGCTCCGGCGGTACTTCACCATGTGGGCAGAGTGATTGAGGATGCCGGATATGAAGCTGTTATTTATAGAAACACAGGTGCAAGGGGTGTAGTTTCAGATATGGACGGTAGCCCCGGAAATTCTCTTTCACCTGAGGAACAGATTGAGGTAAGTAAGCACGCAAAGGGCAAGACAGCTCATCATAGAAGCGTTCAGTTTACTCGTGAGGTAGAAGAAGGAAAGGTTCCGCCTGATTTACAGTTCCAGTTCAGAATTGCAGCAGTTGCTTGTGGCCTTGGTGAAATTGGATGGAGCAAGATGCTACTCACACCTGAGTTCGGACCGCTTCAGCGTGTTGCGTTTATATTCACTGATGCTGAACTTGAGTACGATGAAATGTACAGTGGCGAACCTCTTTGCAGAAAGTGTGGAGCTTGTGTAAGAGAGTGTCCAGGTGGATGTATTCCTGATATAAAATCGGGCAAGACAGTAACCGTTGACCTTGCAGGCAAACTCTGCGAGTGGGGTGATATAGATATGTGGAGATGTTATGCATTCTATACACATGGTGGCAGATACTACAATCCATTTGTTCCAAAGGAAGTGTTTGATAAAAACGAGGGCGGCATGCTCGACTTGCTTGAGGGAGTGACAAATGACGCAAACGAGAAGGAAATCATGAAAGTTTATTCTGCTCTTGAAAAGTACTTCCCGAGCTGGGTTGGATATAACATGGCAAAGTGCGGTGGTTGTATAAGAGCCTGCGTATCAATGCTTGAGAAAAAAGGCGGCTGCATGGAAGGTAGATTCAAGACTCCGCTGCGTGACAAAAAGGCGTGGAGGATGGACAGATGACCGAGGTAATAGAGTGTGGGCAAAAGGGCTTTAATTCTGTTTTTAAATCAGAGTTATGGCAGATTGCGACCATTACATATGATACTCAATATTCGCCTGAGGGATTTGACCACATGAAGAGACATATGACTACCGACGAGGTGTTCATTCTGTTAAATGGAAGCGCGGTTTTACATACTGTCGAAGATGGAAAACTTGAAAATATAAATGTTGAGAAGGACAAGATTTATTGTGTAAGACAGGGGACATGGCATTACCTTGAGGTAAGCAGCGATGCACTTTTGACTGTTGTAGAGAACAATATATTGCCTGGCGAAACAGAAAGGATGGAACTTGAATGCTTACTGCAGAAATAGTAAAAGAAAAAGCAAAAGAGCTTGGCGCAGTTTTGTGCGGAATAGGTGATATAAAGCTTTTCGAGGGTGACGATATCCAGAGGAATCCTTTGAGCATCCTTCCGAATGCAAAATGCATAATTGGTTGTGCGATACCAGTACCAAAGGGTTTTTATCAAACAATGGAGGATAAAAAACAGTTTTATCATTATACAAATGTTGGTGTAAAATATATCGATGAGACATTTGCGGAGATGTTCCTGCTCAGACTTGGTAACATGATAGAGGATGAGGGATATGATGCGTGTTTGCAGAGAAATGTTCCCGGCATGAGAATAAAGGGAGACAAGACTACCAACCCTGAGGTAAAAGAAGTATATGAGCTTGTTTATGCAAGTCCTGTTGCAGAGGGTAAACCGGCACCTGATGTAATCATCGATACAGGCAAGGCGGCACGAGTTTGCGGTCTTGGAAGTGTTGGTCTTCACGGAAAGGTTATTACTCCGGAGTACGGAAGCTTTTTAAGATTTGTATACATAATTACAGATGCACCACTTGAATGTGACAAGCCGTTTGAGGGAGAGCTTTGTGATGGTTGTGGCGAATGTATAAAGGCGTGTCCTGGCAAGGCGGTATCAGAGGATGGAGTTGATTCATGGCAGTGTAGTGTATACTACAGAGGTGCACACAAATCCAATCCGTTCATGTCTGATGATTTCCTTAAAGATCATCCGGAGAGGGATGCAATAATTAATGGAGAAAAGAAGTTTGACCGCGATAGTGCGAGAGAGCTCTATCCGCAGCTTAGATTTCTTCCGGAAACACATTTTGGATATGTTCCATGTCTTTGCGGAAAGAGTTGCGAAATCGTATGCTATAAACACTTGAAGGGGGATGCAAAATGAGAAACAGAATTACAGAGATAGCAAAGAAATACGATGCAGATGTTGTAACTTTTACTGCGGCATCGGATTTTCCTAAGGATAGTAAGCTGTTTGAGATATTCCCACAGGTTAAGACGGTTGTTGGTCTTGGGTTTCGTGTTCTCAGGGGAATATACAGAGGTGTAGAAGAAGGCACTACATATTATCAGTATACTACAATGGGTGTAGAAAACCTTGAAGAAACTGTCATGCCATATGCTATGCTTAGAGTCGCATCAATAATTGAGGCAGAAGGTTTTTGCGCGATTCCTCAAAGACGCCACCAGACGATTATGGCAGAAGAAAACAGCACAAATCCTGAGGTTGACTATACAGATATATTCCGCGGGGTAGAGACAGAGTGTCAGCTTGATTTTGAAGAAACCGCAATCATATGCGGAATCGGTGAGAGAGGCCTTGGAAACAGAGTCTTGAACAAGGAATTTGGTCCATTTATAAGATACTGCTTTGTTCTCACAGATGCCGAGATTGAGCCGACAAAGAAAGAGGTTTATAATCTTTGTGATAATTGTGGCAAGTGCGTTAAGGCATGTCCCGGAGGAGCGATAAGCGACAAGGGAGAACTTGATTTGTGGAGATGCGCAGTTTATTATAACGGTGCAAATGGAAGTAAGAATCCATTTATGCCACCTGAAGCGTTTATGGAATTTGACAATCGCCTTGATATAATAAATGGTACTGCACAGTTTGACACAGATGGAGCAAAGGAAATACTCGATAACATTTTCTTCTACCCACCTGCAAAGCACTTCTACCGCGTATCTATATGCGGAAGAGCGTGTGATAGGGAATGTTACATTCACCTTGAAGAAAAGGGAGTTCTGTCAAGAAAGTTCAACAAAAAGTTCCGTGATGGAGAGGATTGGAAACTTGATACAAAGCAGTTTGAAACCCTTAAACGCGAGAAGGAATGGAAGTTCACTGGGGAGGAGGACTAAAAATGTTTGAGAGAATATCGCCTGAATCGGCAGGAATTTCATCAAAAGAGGTGCTTCGCCTTCTTAAGATTTTCGACAAATATAAGATGCGTACACACAGCATAATGATGCTCAAGGGCAACAATCTTATAAGTGAGGCCTACTATAAACCGTTTGACAAAGACTTTTTGCACAGAATGTACTCTGTATCCAAAAGCTTTGTTGCAATAGCTGTAGGCGTAGCAATAACGGAAGGTATTATGAAAGAGGACGATGTAATCTGTGATTACTTTCCTGAATTTTGTGACCCTGATGATGAACTGCAGAGAGAATGTACGGTAAGGGATATGTTGTCTATGCAAAGCAATATTGGCGAGAACATAGACTGGTGGGGAAAGTTCAAAGGACGCGTGGATGCGTACTATACACTTAAAACCGACAAGATTCCCGGAACCATTTATTGTTATGATAGCATTGGTTCGTTTCTGCTTGGTTGCATAATTGAGAAAAAGACAGGCAAACATTTTCTCGAATATTTAAAGGAAAAGGTTCTGCTCGACATGGGATTTTCAGAAGAAAGTTATACAATGACAGAACCTGGTGGATTTTCGATAGGTGATTCGGGAGTTATGTGTACCGCTCGTGATTTTGCACTGTTTGCACGACTTGTAATGCAAAAGGGCGAGTTTGAAGGCAAACAGTATATTGACCGCGACTTTATGGAGAGGGCAATATCAAAGCAGGTGCATAACGATATTTACGGTGGGTTTAATGGGTATAACACACGCGGTTATGGATACCTCTTTTGGAAGACTCACGACGGCGGTTTCTCTTTGCTAGGTGCCGGAGGACAGTTCGCGATATGCGATATGGAAAATGACTTCTTGTTTGTGATAACTGCAAATAATCAGGCAGCACCTGCAGCACATCACATTTTGTTTAACGAAATTTTAGAACATTTTATACCCAAAATTAGCAAGGAGCCATTGCCGGAAAACCCCGATGCTTATCAAGAGCTTCTAAAGTACGAGGACAAAACAGAACTTATTTGTCAGTATGGTAGCAAGGAATCTTCGATCAGCTCGGAGATAAGCGGCAAGACATATCTCGCAAAAGAGAATTCTCTTGGTATCACATCCTTTTGTCTTGATACTGATAACTGCATATTCGAGTTCGAGATGAACGGAAAGCAGTTGAAGATTGAATATGCTTTATGCGAAAATAAATTAATAGACTTCTCGTTTGGAGAGCGTGCAGTATTGAACATGATGGGCAAAAACGAGGAGGGAACATACAAATGCGCATCCTCGGGTGCGTGGGTGGACGATAATACCTTTGCCTTGCTTGTACAAGTAATTGATACATACTTTGGTGAGGTTAACATCCACATCTGTTATAAAGATGACCGCGCAAGCGTCAGATTCAGCAGAAGCGGTCAGTATGTATTTGAAAATATGAATGGATATATTATAGGAAATAGGAGGAATTAAATATGTCAGCAAACAGAGAAAAAATGAGAGTTGCAGTTATTGGCTGCGGTAGATTTAGTCCGTTTTTCGTTCCGCTCTTTAAGGCACATCCTGTTGTGGAAGAAGTATATGTGTGCGATATAAAGCGTGACAGAGCAGAGGCTTTTGCAAAAAAGTTTGATGTAAAAATCATTGACAGTTTCGAAGAAGCACTCGCATCAGATAAGATAAATGCTATTGCTATATTTACACAGAGAACCTTGCACGGCAAGATGGTAATTGCATCTTTGAAGGCAGGAAAGCATGTATACAGTGCTGTTCCTTGTACAACAGATATTGATGAAATTATAGAAATTAAAGAGCTTGTTGAAAAGACAAGACTTACATACTCTATGGGCGAGACAGGTGTATACAGAGCTCCTGCGATCTTCTGTAGAAGAGAGTTTGAAAATGGTACATTTGGTAAGTTTACTTATGGTGAGGCACACTACAACCATGATATAAGAAACATGGAGAACAGCTTCAGAAGCTCGGGTGGTGAGGATTGGAAGCGTTTTGCAGGTGTTCCGCCTATGTACTATCCTACACATTCTACTTCTATGATTCTCAGCACAATGCCTGGAGTATATGCAAAGAAGGTAGTTGGCTTCGGATTTGAAGGCAGCCCAAGAACCGATATTTACGGAAAAGACGGCCAGAATAATTATGATAACCCATTTTCAAACACTGTAATGATGCTTGAACTTTCAAATGGTGGTATAGCAAGAATCAGTGAAAACAGATGCGTTGGTTGGCAGTCTCCGGAGACATATATTTCACAGTTCTATGGTACAGATGGAGGCTATGAGTTCTCAGTTGCAAGACACAGCCTTGCGAGATGGAACCCTGAAAAGCCGGGCACTGTTATTATGAAGGACGTTACAAAAGAACTTCAGCCAAAGGGAGTATACGATCTTATCGTTTCTGATTATGATGATGCTATCCAGAAGATAGCAACTACAGAAGTTGGTTTCTTCGATGTATCTCCTATTCAGCCAACACATAGAGTTCCGAAAGAATATGCAGAAATTGAAAACGGTCATAATGGAACACACCACTTCCTTATTGATGACTTCTGTCGTGCATATGAGACAGGCAAGCTTTCGCCTACACATATCTGGAATGCTGCAAGATACAACATTCCTGGTCTTACAGCTCATCAGTCTGCACTAGCAGGTGGAAAAACAATGGATATCATTGATTTGGGTAACCCGCCAGAAGATTGGGAAGTATTATCTTACGACAAATAAGAATAAAAGGGGCATTGCCCCTTTTATTTTTTTGTATTATAGAAAAATCGAGACTATATAATTATTATTCCGGTCGAGAGAATGAGAAATATTTATATTTATTGTCACCTATTGCAATTTGCAAAAAAATAATGTATCATATTGTATATGAAGAAGATAAACGGATTTTTACCAATAAGTAAATATGATTTAAAGGAGCGCGGTTTAGACTGCCTTGACTTTGTTTTTGTGACGGGTGATGCTTATGTTGATCACCATGCATTTGCTCATGCGGTGATCTCAAGACTGCTTGAGAGTCTTGGATACACTGTCGGGATTATAGCCCAGCCTGATTTTCACTCGTGTGATGATTTTATGCGTCTTGGAAGACCAAGGCTTGGTTTTTTTGTTGGTGCAGGCAATCTTGATTCTATGGTCAACCACTATACTGTCGCAAAAAAACGCAGGAACAAGGATTTATATTCTCCGGGTGCAGTTTCTGGGCTTCGCCCTGATAGAGCGACCATTGTATATTGCAATCGCATCCGTGAGGCGTATGGCAGAGACATACCGATAATTATTGGCGGTATTGAAGCGAGTCTTCGACGCTTTGCCCATTATGACTACTGGTCAGATAGGGTGCGTCGCAGTATACTTATAGACAGTGGAGCAGACCTTTTGGTATACGGAATGGGCGAGAGGCAGGTTGCAGAGATTGCAGAACTTCTCTCGGTTGGTGTGCCGGTATCTGAGATTAAATCTGTAAGAGGAACTGCTTATATAGAGGGCGATATGTCACTTCTTGGCGGCGATATGGTTATTGTGCCGAGCTACGATGAAGTATTTTTGGATAAAGAAAAATATGCCCTTGCAACCAAAATGCAGTATGATGAGCAAGACGCGTACCGTGGTAAGACTATTGTTCAGCTTGACAGAGATAAATATATTATACAAAATCCACCGGCGTATCCGCTTTCCACACAGGAACTTGACAAGGTTTATGAACTACCTTATATGGGTACATACCACCCGATATATGAAAAAGACGGTGGAGTGCCGGCAATTGATGAGGTTAAGTTTTCAATTACCTCGTCAAGAGGATGTTTTGGTGCGTGTAACTTCTGTGCACTTGCTTTTCATCAAGGGAGAACAATATCTGCGAGAAGCCATGAGTCAATCATATGGGAAGCAGAGAGGATGACAAAGGATAAGGATTTTAAAGGATATATTCACGATGTTGGTGGGCCGACGGCAAACTTTCGTACGCCATCTTGTCAAAAGCAGCTAAAGAGTGGAGTGTGCCGTGACAGACAATGTCTTTACCCAACGCCCTGTAAAAATCTTGAGGTATCTCACAGAGATTACCTTGAACTACTAGGTAAATTGCGTAGAATAAAGGGAGTAAAAAGGGTGTTTATCCGATCGGGTATACGATTTGACTATCTGATGGCAGATAAGGATGATGAGTTCTTTTATGAACTTTGTCGCCACCACATAAGCGGGCAGCTTAAGGTTGCGCCTGAGCATATTTCCGATAATGTTTTAAGGTACATGGGCAAGGCACCTGCTTCGGTGTATAATAAGTTCAAGGATAAATATAAGAGCATAAATGAAAAACTTGGCAAAAAACAATTTCTTGTGCCGTACCTGATGTCATCTCATCCGGGTAGCACATTGAAAGATGCAATAGCCCTCTCGGAATATTTGCGAGACAACAAAATAAATCCAGAGCAGGTTCAGGACTTTTATCCAACACCCGGTAGTATATCAACCTGCATGTATTACACTGGGATAGATCCCAGGACAATGAAACCAGTATATGTACCAAAAACATACGAAGAAAAACAAATGCAAAGGGCACTTCTGCAATACAGAAGGCCCGAAAATCACAAACTTGTATATATGGCGCTGAAGCTTGCGGACAGACTTGATTTGGTTGGTAGCGGCGCTAGGTGTCTGATAAAGGATTATAAAAAAGGAGATGCTAAAAATGGCAAAAATACTCAGCGGAAAGACAGTATCAGCAAGGGTAAAAGAGGAGTTAAGGAAAGAGGTAGAGGCACTGACAAAAGCCGGAACAAGACCGGGGCTCGCCGTGGTAATCGTGGGTGAGGACTCCGCCTCTAAAGTATATGTGGCAAACAAGGAAAAGGCGTGTGCAGATCTTTTGATGTATTCAGAAAAGTACGCACTTCCTGAGGAGACAACAGAAGACGAACTTCTTGCACTTATCCAAAAGTTAAATAGAGATGACAATATTCACGGTATACTTGTTCAGCTTCCACTTCCGAAGCATCTTGATGACAAGACGATAATCAATAATATTTTGCCGGAGAAGGATGTTGATGCTTTCCACCCGACGAATGTCGGCAGGATTATGATAGGAGACTTTGATTTTGTGCCATGTACACCTGCCGGAATTATGGAACTTATCCACGAGAGCGGTGTTGAGGTGTCGGGCAAGGAGTGTGTTGTTATTGGCAGAAGCAACATAGTAGGTAAGCCTATGTCTATGCTGTTGTTGCACGAAAATGGAACGGTTACTACATGCCACTCACGCACAAGAGATTTAAAAGAAGTGACCTTGCGTGCAGACATACTTGTTGCTGCAGTTGGAATTGCAAAATTTGTAACTGCAGATATGGTCAAGGAAGGAGCGGTTGTAAT
The DNA here is from genome assembly GCA_045614945.1 of Clostridia bacterium. Taxonomy (GTDB): domain Bacteria; phylum Bacillota; class Clostridia; order Monoglobales; family Monoglobaceae; genus UMGS1820. The sequence continues at coordinate 10,850 of JAZLDW010000049.1, forward strand.
AGATGTTGGCATGGATAGAGATGAAAATGGCAAACTCTGTGGAGATGTTGATTTTGAGTCTGTAGAGAAGGTTGCAGGTGCTATAACTCCTGTTCCTGGTGGCGTTGGACCTATGACAATCGCAATGCTTATGCGCAACACATTGACTGCAGCAAAGCGTGCCCACGAGAAAAAGCAGAGGTAGGTTATGATCAACTGCGAAGAATGTATGAACTATTATTATGATGAAGAAGGAGAATATTACACCTGCTCTGTCATGCTTGATGAAGATGAGATGAGCGCATTTGTGCGTGGAACATTTAGGGATTGCCCATATTATCGTCCGGGTGATGAGTATACAATAGTAAAAAAACAGGCGTAAAAGAATAAAACTGTACTGTATTTTACAACAATGATAAATTTATAAACAACCAAAGATAAAATTTTGTACAGATTTTTTTAATAGAATTTCATTGTAATTTTATTAAAATTATGATATACTGTTTTTGTTAAAAATCAGATGTAGGAGATGTTTCCAATGAAAATGATTTATGAAGGAAAAACAAAAGATGTATTCAGCCTTGAAAATGGCAATGTTCTGCTTAAATTTAAGGATGATTGTACCGGTAAGGATGGTGTTTTTGACCCGGGTGAAAATACTGTAGGTCTTAAAATCGAGGGTATTGGCAAGGCAAATTTGAGAACATCTGTTTATTATTTTGACTTGTTAAAAGAAGCGGGAATCAAAACCCATTATGTGGGTGCAAATATTGATGATGCAACTATGGAGGTTCTGCCGGGAAAGGTTTTCGGACACGGTCTTGAGGTTATCTGCCGCCTTGTTGCAACAGGCAGTTTTATTCGCAGATATGGTGAATATATAGAAGATGGTACCGTTTTAGAGGGTGGCTATGTAGAGTGTACCTTTAAAAATGACGAGAAAGGTGACCCGCTCGTTACAAGCGAGGGGCTTGCGGCTCTTGGCGTTATGAGCGAAGAGATGTTTAAGAGTATGAAAGAGCAGACTCTTAAAATCACAAAAATTGTTGCAGACGATTTAAAGAGCATCGGACTTGATCTTTGGGATATCAAGTTTGAGTTTGGTTACAACAACGGCGAGGTTATCCTTATAGATGAGATTGCATCAGGTAATATGCGCGTATATAAAGATGGCAAGATAGTAGAACCTGTTGAACTTACAAAACTTATACTTAACAGATAAATAAAAAGATTCCCAAGTGGATGACCCACTTGGGAATCTTTTTATTGTCTTTCTGTATATTTTGTGATTTTTAGAATTTTATCTTTAAGTGTGTCTGTAAGGTCGTCTTTTGTCAGTCTCCAGCTCCAGTTAGCACCAAGAGTTGATGGAGTGTTAAGTCTTGATTCCTCTCCGCAACCCATAAAATCCTGAATTGGCGTTATAACGATGCCGGCACTACTGCGCATAACAAGGGATATAAGAGGTGCATACATCTTGTTGTCGGGTGTGTGATTATCACAAAGATAATCCCGAACCGCCGCCTGTCCTTTTTTTGAGATAGATGTAAACCACGCGCTAAGCGGTGGATTGTCGTGGGTTCCGGTGTATGCAACGCAGTTTTGAGGATAATTGTGAGGGAGATAATCACGGCAAAGCGTATTACCGTCGTCAGAGAAGGCAAACTGTAGTACCTTTATTCCCATAAAGCCGCAGTGACGCAATAAGTCGCGCACACTGTCGGTAATGTAGCCTAAATCTTCGGCTATTATATTTATATTGCCAAGGCGGTTTCTGATTATGTCGAAAAGTTCTCTGCCCGGGGCTTTTATCCATCTGCCTCTTTTGGCGTTTTTGTCGCCATAGGGAATGGAATAAAACTCGTCAAAACCGCGGAAGTGGTCAATCCTTAAATAGTCGCACAAGACAAGGTTGTGACGAATTCGTGATACCCACCACTCGAATCCCTGGACCCTGTGTGCATCCCAATCATACAAGGGGTTACCCCAAAGTTGACCTTCTTCTGAAAAATAGTCAGGGGGACAACCCGCCACAAATGTAGGTCTCATGTCCGTATCAAGACAGAAAAGATTTGGGTTTGCCCACACATCTGCACTATCGGAGGAGAGGTATATAGGCATGTCTCCTATTATGTCAACACCCTTTTCGTTAGCATATTTTTTTAGTTTTTGCCATTGAGAACTAAACTTGTATTGAATATATTTATAAAAATCGATTTCTTCTTTGAGTTGTTCTGTGTATTTATTTATTGCATCAATTTCTCTGCGGCGAATATCATCCGGCCAGTTTTGCCAGTCGCAGCCGCTCAAAGAATCTTTTATTGCCATAAAAAGAGCGTAGTCATCAAGCCAGAATTTATTTTCGTTTATAAATCGTATATAGTCATTATCGCTATATATGTGACTTCTTTTGTATGCAAGCTTCAGTAAAGGCAGTTTGTTTGAGTATAATTTTGCATAGTCGACCGCTCTCTCGCACGAGACAAGGTCAGCGGAGTCGCATTCACTCTCGGATAATACACCCTCTTTTATAAGGTCATTAAGGCTTATCATATATGGATTGCCTGCAAACGCAGAAAAAGACTGATATGGTGAGTTTCCAAAGCCTGTGGGACCAAGCGGCAAAATCTGCCACAGAGACTGGCCGCAATCTGCAAGAAAATCAACAAAATCGTATGCAGATTTTGAAAAACTGCCCACGCCATAAGAAGATGGCAGTGATGTGATTGGAAGAAGTATGCCTGATTTTCTCATAATACTCTCTCTTTCAAAAAAATATAGTAGTGGAGGGGATTCCCGTTCTTGGCTATGCAGATACAGTATGCTTAAAATGTTATATCTAGAATATCATATTGCACCTTTATTGTCAATTAATCAGGGCCGACAATTTTGCTTTTATATTGACAAAAACTGCGGTATAGTGTATAAATAAATAAGAATTTATAGGTAGGATTATTGACATGAAAATTGGAAAAGTAGAACTTGAAAACAATGTCCTTCTTGCGCCGATGGCGGGTGTTACGGACAAGGCGTTTCGTCTTATAACAAAGCCTTTTGGTCCCGCGCTTATGTATACAGAAATGGTTTCGGGCAAGGGTCTTTTTTATAATAGCAAAAAAACCGCCGACCTCCTTGCAACTGATGATGAAGAGCGACCGGTGGCAGTACAGATTTTTGGACATGAACCTGATATTATGGCAAAGATTGCAAGAGAAGCGCTCGGCAGCGGTTCGGTTATCATTGACATAAATATGGGGTGCCCTGCCCCAAAAATTGTCAACAACGGAGACGGCAGCGCTCTTATGAAAAATCCAAAACTTGCGGGAGAGATCATAAAGGCCGTAAAGGGTGCGGTGGATGTGCCTGTAACCGTTAAGTTCCGCGCAGGTTGGGATAAGTCGTGTATAAATGCGGTTGAGTTTGCTAAAATTGTTGAAGAAAGTGGTGCTGATGCGATAACTGTTCATGGCCGTACCAGAGAACAGTTTTATAGTGGAAATGCCGACCTTGATGTGATAAAATCGGTATGTGACGCGATAAGCATACCTGTAATCGGAAACGGTGATGTTTCAGATGGCAAGTCTGCCGAGAAGATGATAAAATATACAGGGTGTGACGGTATAATGATTGGCAGAGCCGCAGAGGGAAATCCTTGGGTTTTCAGAGAGGTTTTACATTATCTGGATACAGGGAAGACGCTGCCGCCTCCTGATATTGAAGAAAGGCTTAGCGTTGCTATTTCTCATTTTGATTTGCTTGTTAAGTTTAAAGGTGAGCGAAGAGGCGTGCTTGAAGGGCGTAAGCACATGGCGTGGTACTTCAAAGGTATAAAAGGCGGAGCGATACTTAGAGAGGCAATCAATAAGGTTACCACAAGCGAGGATATGAAGGAACTGCTGATAAGATTCTGCGGAGAAAATATTGTGTGATAATACACGATAGCACAACGAGATGCAAAAATATCAGATATACTGTATCCCGGGAGGAAACCTTGATTTTTCAGCAGAAATACAATATATTGTGATAAAGGTAAATTTTTAGTATTGGAGTTTTTGTATGAGTAAAATAAATCAAAATATTTATACTAGATGGGCTTATATGGCGGTTGGCATTCTCTCGATGCTGTTTGCAGGCGTGCTTTATGCGTGGTCGATTCTTAAATCACCTTTGGCAACAGAATTTGGCTGGGGAGCGTCTGAGCTTGCCCTTAACTTTACACTTGCGATGACATTTTTTTGTATAGGAGGACTTTTGGGCGCACGATTGTCAGGGCGCGCGGGGCACAAAATAGCCATTATAACATCGGGCGTTTTGTCGGCGGCAGGGTTTGTGTTGACCGCTATGCTCGATACAACTTCTGTAGAGGTACTCTATTTTACTTATGGGCTGTTGGCAGGACTTGGTATTGGAATTGCATATAATGTAGTTATAGCAACGGTTAGCGCGTGGTTTCCTGATAAGAAGGGGTTGTGCTCTGGATGTCTGATGATGGGATTTGGCGCATCTGCGCTGATTCTTGGTAATGTTGCTGATGCAATGTTTAAAAGTGATTTTGGATGGCGCAAAACATATGTGGTTTTGGGTATAGCGATATTTATAGTTTTGTTTCTGGCGGCTATTCTGCTTAAAAAACCTGATGGCGAAACGATTTTGCCAAAGCCAAAAACTATAAAAAACACAAAGGAAGAACAATTTGAGTCATGCGATTTTTTATCTGGACAGATGTTGCGAAGACGGTCATTTTGGATGGCGTTTATATGTATTTCTCTTTTAGCAGCGGTTGGAAGCTCTGTTATTAGTTTTGCAAAGGATTTAGCTTTGTCAGTGAATGCGCCTGAGGGGTTAGCAGTCTCTTTGGTTGGTGTGTTGTCTGTGTGTAATGGTCTTGGAAGAATCTTAACTGGCGCTGTTTTTGATATTATTGGTCGCCGTAAGACTATGGTGTGCGCAAACATTCTTACAATTTGTGCGGCCGCAGTTACTTTGATAGCTGTATCTGTAAATTCGCTCGTTTTGTGTATTGTTGGTCTGTGTCTTACTGGCATGTCATATGGCTCGTGTCCGACAATCACAGCCGCGTTCACTTCTTCCTTCTATGGTATGAAGCATTTTTCAAACAATATGGCGCTTATGACATTTACCGTTATGGTTGGCTCTTTTGTGGCCACCGCATCTAATAAGGTGCTTGAAGCCACCGGCGGATATTCAGCAACATTTATTATGCTGCTTTCTCTGACTGTAGTGGCTTTGGTGCTTAATGTGTTTATTCGCAAACCGTAAGTGTATAAAACCTTATTCTTGATTTTACATGAGCTTTGTCGAAAAACAAAAAGCCTCCCTTGCAAAGCCCCCTTTGGGCAAGGGGATTTTGAAGGGTTTGCATCTAAACCTTATGTATCGTATTATAAATATTATCAACTTATGAAAAATATAAAATAAAACTATATTATAAACAAGGAGACCAACTATGATTTGTCAATAGAAAAATAAAAAGTCCACAGTATTTTATTGATTATATCATAAAGGTTTAAAAGAAAGGAGAGTATTGATATATTTAGGACTAAATATATCATACAAGAAAAAAATGAGCTTTTTAAATGGGAAAACAGCAATTATTACTGGTGCTGGATATGCAGTGCTTGAGGATGGAAAATGTGGTTCTATAGGTTATGGAATTGCAACAGCTTATGCAAAGGAAGGAGCAAATCTTGTCATTACTGGCAGAAATGTTGCTAAACTTGAAAAGGCAAAGGAAGAACTAGAGAAATTATATGGCATCAAGGTGCTGGCGCTTTCTGCAGATATATCGGAGGGCAATGATAATGATGCAATAGCAAAGGAGGTTGTTGATAAAACAATTGAAACATTTGGAAGAATAGATGTTCTTATCAATAATGCTCAGGCATCTGCCTCAGGGGTTGCTATTCAGGACCATACAACTGAGCAGTTTAATCTTGCGTTGTATTCGGGGTTATATGCGACTTTTCATTATATGAAGGCATGCTATCCATATCTTAAGGAAACCAAGGGAAGCATTATAAATTTTGCGTCAGGAGCAGGACTTTTTGGTAATTACGGTCAATGTTCATATGCTGCTGCAAAAGAGGGTATCCGTGGTTTAAGTCGTGTTGCGGCAACTGAATGGGCAAAGGATGGAATAAATACAAATGTTATTTGTCCTCTTGCATGGACGGCGCAGCTTGAGAATTTTGAAAAAGCTTATCCCGAGGCATTTAAGGCAAATGTAAAAATTCCTCCGGCAGGTCATTTTGGCGATTCCGAACTGGAAATCGGCAGAGTGTGCGTACAACTTGCCTCGCCAGATTTTAAATACTTAAATGGGGAAACATTAACACTTGAAGGTGGAATGGGATTGAGGCCTTAAAGCAAGTATATTATTTTTGGCAGGGATTTACACAAGTTGGAATTTTGTCGAATAATGCAAGAACAATAAATAAAAATTTATGGAGGAGCATTGTATGTGGTTTATATTAGCGCTATTGTCTGCTGTATTTGCAGCACTTACCTCAATCCTTGCTAAAATAGGCATAGATGGGGTAAATTCTAATCTTGCAACAGCAATCAGGACCGTCGTTGTGGTGGTTATGGCATGGGGGATGGTGTTCCTTACCAATGCTCAAAAAGGCTTGTCTGAAATTGGCACAAAAAGCTGGGTTTTTCTTGTTATGTCAGGGCTTGCAACGGGTGCGTCGTGGCTATGCTATTATAAAGCCTTGCAGATTGGCGAGGCATCAAAGGTTGTGCCTGTTGATAAAATGAGCGTTGTGATTACCTTGATATTAGCATTTGTATTCTTACACGAACAATTTACATATAAATCTTTGATTGGATGTATTCTCATCGGAATAGGAACCTTGGTAATGGTTCTGTAAAATATAATTTAACGAGATGTTCCACAAAATCCAATAAAAGTAGTCTGCTGATAATATAGATATACATGACGGTCAGCTAAATCTAATATTCCTGCGTGTTTTGATGAAAGGCGCACAAGAAGAATTTAGTGAAAAAACCATGAACCCCAAAAGTTAGGCATTTTTGGGGTTCGTGTTATAATTTGTGACCTTTTTAAAATAAAATATAAATGTATAAAATAAAAATGTTGACAAGGGTAAAAATTTGTGATATAATTCTTAAAGTCAACTGGATAATATCAATGTGGTAGTATACGCGGGAGTGGCTCAGTGGTAGAGCGTCACCTTGCCAAGGTGAACGTCGCGAGTTCGAATCTCGTCTTCCGCTCCACATCGGGGCAAAATTATTTGCCCCGATTTTTTTTACAAAAAAGAAGGTGTTGACATATGAAAATTTTTAAAGCATCGATTAGTATTTATATGAATCATATTGTTACAGCCATGGCTTCGCTTTTTTTGGGACTTGCATTTCACGAAATCGCAAAAGAAAGGCCTTTTTTGTTTTCTTTTATAACCACTCTGATATATGTTGTTGCCATGTATATGGCGACTTGGAGGGTAGGTCGAAGAGACGGTAGAAATATTCCGGGTTTTGTTCCTGATAAGATGATGCCGGTGAGGTTGTCACTAATTGTAACGGCCGTGCCATTTGTGTTGCTGGTTTTGTCTATTGCCTTGCCTGATACTGCAGTTTATGAATCATTAAGGGAAAGCGATTTTATACTTTCTGGATGCAGGGTTAGGGGCATATTTGATGTCCTTTACAGGGCATGGTATTTCCATTTTGCTGCTTTTGTTCCTTGTGGAAACCTTTTTGCATATATAGCAGAGTTGTTTGTTCTGCCTGTAATTATATTTGCAGGATATTATGTGGGTGTAAGCAAGTTCAGTATATCAGAATGGTTATATTCAAAGATTGTTTTTACGGACAAAAGGAATAAATAAAACGTGTATAGAGGGGTGCGTTGAAATGAAAAGAATTTTGGCATTGCTGATTGCGGTTGCCGTTGCTATGTGCACAATACCTGTGATTGCCAAAGACTCAAACTATACATACGATGAATACGTTGTAAAGTTTAAAGATGGGTGCTCGCCATACGGCGGTGCTATGCTTATGTCTGTGGAGGACGACAAGATTGAGCCTGTTATTGAGGAGATGAACGTTTATACGGTGACCAAGGATATGATTGGCAGTCTTGATATGTCAAAGGTTGAGTATATTGAGCCAAATTATCGTGCAGTGCTTCTTGAGACCTACCCCAATGACCCCAAGTATTTAGAGAACAGACAAAGTTATTTGACTATGACCGGAGTGCCTGTAGTGTGGAGATATGCAGCAATAGAACCACGTTATTTTGCCGGCAATGTCAAGGTAGCGGTTATTGATTCAGGTATTGACATAGATCATCCTGATTTTGCAAATACAACAATTTATGCTTATGATTATTCAAGAGTAAATAACACCGGAGAAGTTATAGTTGATACGGAGAATGTGCATGAAGAAAGCCTGCATGGCAGCAGTGTGGCAGGAATAATTGCAGCAGGTTTCAATGATGGAGTAGGCGTGGCGGGAATGACCAAAGCGACCGTATATTCTTTAAAGGTTTTTGAAGGTAGCAGTGCCGGATATGCAAATATCTGCAAGGCTATAAAGGATGCGGTGGACGAATATGATTGTGATGTAATAAATATGAGTTTTGGATTTTACTCAAACACCGGTGAAGTTATTCCTACAAGCGAGATACAACTTCTGCAGAATGTTATAAATAACGCAACAAATAAAGGTGCAATTGTGGTTGCTGCATCGGGCAACTTTGGGAATATGGGCGGAGCAGACCTTGGAAACCCAAATATAAGATATAATCCTGTTGTTTATCCTGCGTACTGCGACAATGTAATTTCGGTTGGAGCTGTACAAAATACCGGTGTAATTGCCGATTTTTCAACTTATAATAACAGAGTAGATGTGGTGGCTCCGGGAAGAAATGTTTATACAGTAAAAGGCAACTACGATGGCGACACTCAGTTTTACTGGCTAATGAGAGGTACCTCGATGGCATCACCTCAGGTGGCTGCAGCGGTAGCAATTATTAAAGGGGTACGTCCGGAGACAACCTATGAAGATATAGAGGATATGATAGAAGAGTTTTCTGTTGATTTAGGAGATGCCGGAAAAGATAATTACTATGGATGGGGACTTTTGGATGTTGCCGCAATGGCAAGGAGCGTTTTTCCAAATGTTGCCAAAGTAACGCCTGCTAAACCTGCTTACAATAAGTCGCAAAAAACGGTAGATATTACATATTTTGCACCTAAAAACAGAGAGAAAACAAGTATTTCTGCAAGACTTGCCATTTATGATGAAAATGGCAGACTAATCAGGATAACTGAGCCTTGTGATTTGGAATTTTTAAATTCACAGGAAGAAGACAATGTTGCAACTGAGTCGGTTGTATACCAGGATGTTGTTTTCGATGGCGTAGATATTCCAAGTGACGGATATGCTAAAATCTTTTGTATGAAGTGGGATAAAATAATCCCTGTGACAGAAACCGTGAATATTGAGGCGGAGTGATTGTCGCCTATATAAAAGTATAAATCACCTCTGTTTTCATATAATGAAAACAGAGGTGATATTTTTGTATGTGATCAAATTGCGCAGTTTAATTTTCTATATTTTGGTTTTTGTAATCTTTATAACATCTGCGTTTGTTTATTTTGATGCATCTGCAGAGGGGGAAGAAATCAAAGAAGCTGAACTGCCTATCCTTATGTATCATGCAATATGCGAGGGTAAGGCTAAAGAA
>JAZLDW010000050.1:0-63491 GCA_045614945.1 Clostridia bacterium
CGACATGGCTACGATCCGACTTCCTGTCAGAATTAAAAGAGGAGAAAATATGCAAAGCATAAATGCAGAGGGACTTTATCCTGCAGGCGAAGGCGCAGGATATGCCGGCGGAATCGTCAGCGCAGCGGTTGACGGAATAAGAGTGGCGTTTGCTATGGTTGAAGAGAATGTTTAAATTTGGTTATATTGCATTATATCAGAGAGGAGAATGAATGATGGGTAGATTATTTGGAACAGATGGTGTTCGAGGTGTTGCAAACAAGGAACTTACTCCTGAGCTCGCCTTTGAAATCGGTAAGGCAGGTGCGTATGTACTGACTTCGGATACAGGCAAAAAGCCTTCTATTCTTGTGGGAAAAGATACGAGAATTTCGGGTGACATTTTAGAATGTGCCCTGACGGCAGGACTTTTAAGCGTTGGCGCAAGGGTTGTCAGTGTGGGAGTTATCCCAACCCCTGCGATTGCATATCTTGTAAGAGAATGCGGTTTTGATGCAGGTGTTATGATATCTGCATCCCATAACCCGTTTGAGCATAACGGTATAAAGTTCTTTAGTGGAGAGGGTTATAAACTCAGTGATGAAACTGAAGAAAAAATTGAGGCAATCATTCTTGACAAGGCGGAAGAGGTTACTTGTGCAACCCATGGGGATATTGGTCACCGCGAAGTTGACGATGCCCTTGTGGATAAGTATATAGAATTTGCAAAGGCAACAACGGATGTTGATTTTGGTGGACTCAAAGTTGCTATAGACTGTGCTAATGGTGCATCCAGCGTAACTGCAAAACGTGCTCTTGAGGGCCTTGGCGCTGAGGTTTTTGTCATCAATGACAAGCCTGATGGAATCAACATAAATGCAGGTTGTGGCTCAACACATCTTGAGCAGCTTCAGGAATTTGTAAAGACAAGCGGTGCAGATGTGGGTCTTGCCTTTGACGGAGATGCGGACAGAGTTCTTGCCATTGACGAAAACGGAGAGATTGTAGACGGCGACAAGATAATGTCGATTTGCGCTCTTGATATGAAATCAAGAGGCGATCTTCCTGATAACACAATAGTTGCAACTGTAATGAGTAACCTCGGTTTCTTTAAAATGGGTGAAAAGGAAGGCCTTACAATCAAACAGACCAAGGTTGGCGACAGATATGTTTTAGAGGAGATGCTAAGGTGTGGGCACAAAATAGGTGGCGAGCAGTCAGGGCATGTTATTTTGCTTGACCATAACACTACAGGCGACGGACTTGTTACAGGAGTTGCGCTTATATCTGTCATAAAAAGAAGCGGTAAAAAATTGTCAGAACTTGCATCTGTAATGCAGATATACCCTCAGGTACTTGTGAATGCAAAGGTAAAAAATGAGTACAAGAGTGAGGAAAAGTATATGCAGTTTGAAGAAATCCGTGAGGGGATTGAAAAACTAAACAAAGAGTTTGATGGATGCGGAAGAGTACTGATCCGTCCATCAGGAACAGAACCGCTCGTCAGAGTGATGATAGAGGGACAGGACCTTGAATTGATAGAGAAAAGAGCGAAGGAATTAGCCGCTCTTATGGAGGAAAAGCTTAATTAAACAAAAAACTACTCGGTTGATTAAAAAAAACAGCCGAGTAGTTCTTTTTTTGTAATATTGCCAAAGAATCGAGAGACATCCGTTTTGTCAAACAGTACTTCGATATCGTCATGGTGGTGCTTAAGCCCGACAAGGCTTTGCTCAAGGTATGTGATATCGTCTGTGCCGAAAAAGTCGCCGTATATTTTTGTGCTTGTTATTATACCGTCCTTTACATCAAGATAAACTTCGATTGTGCCGCAGTCTATGCGGCTTTTTTTGTGAAAAGAATAAGGCGGAGCAAAGCCGAAATTCCACTCCCAAGTGTCATATTTTTCTGATTTTAATCGTTCTGCGGCAGAGATTTCGCTGTCTGTTGGCGATGAGATCTCTGCGTCGTTCATGGTGTTGATTACGCAATCGGCAATAAGATTTGCAAAGCCGACGAGAGATATTCTATCCTTAAGGTGTGGCAGAATGTTAGTTACTCTGCTCCTTGTTGAAGAAATACCTTTTGACTGAATTTTATCGGGGTCTACCGTCAAAAGAGTTGAGAGGGCAGACAAATCTGTGTCAAAAAGTAGAGTCCCGTGGTGCAATAGGCGATTTTTATACACCATTTGCGCGTTTCCCGAGAATTTCTTGCCGTCTATTAAAAGGTCGTTTCTGCCAGACAATTCGGCGTTGACACCAAGGCGTTTAAGAGTATTTAAAACGGGTGTCGCAAACCTCTGGAAATCCAGGAAACTATTGGGGTCATTTGATATAAAACTATAATTTAAATTACCAAGATCGTGGTAGACGGCGCCGCCGCCTGTTTCGCGCCGTACAATCTCGACGCCGAGAGTTCTTGCCTTGTCTGTGTCAACCTCTGCGGCAGTGTTCTGATTGCGTCCGACAACTACAGAACTTTTGTTTTGCCACAGCATAAAAATCTCGTCATTCGTCTCTTTAAGAAGGTGTTCTTCAAATGCGAGATTAAAGTAAGGATTGGTATTTGAGTTGATTATAACACGCAAGGTTTTTCCCTCCTTTCGGCAATATAACTATTGTATAGTGAAAAATGCACATTTGTCAAGGGAAAAAAGTATATTTTTATGTCAGTTTAAGCGAGAATTATTATTGACAAATATGCAGAAAAGTTATATTATTAAAGTAGGTATGTATGTGCTTTTCTACATTAGTAATTAAAATTAACAAAATATAAAGGAGATGTATTTAAATGGAGGCAAAAGCAATGGTTGAAGAGTTAATCCAAAATGCGCGCAAAGCACAGGCGGAGCTCAACAACTGCACACAGGAACAGGTAGACGCTTATGTAAAAGCAATTGGTAAGGTTGTATATGATCATGCAGAAGAGTATGCGCGTCTTGCCGTAGACGAAACACGCATGGGCGTATTTGAGGACAAGATTAAGAAGAACCAGGGCAAATCAAGAATCATCTGGAACAGCCTCAAGGGCAAGAAGTCAGTTGGTATTATTGAGCGCAACGAAGAAGAAGGTCTTACAATTGTTGCGCGTCCCGTCGGAGTAGTTGGTGCAATTACACCATGTACAAACCCTGTTGTTACACCAATGTGTAATGCGATGTTTGCAATAAAGGGCAGAAACGCCATAATTATTGCTCCGCATCCGCGTGCAAAGAAGTGTAACAAAATCGTGGTAGACGCTATGATCGAAGCAATCACGGCTCTTGGCGCACCTAAAAACACAATTCAGTATATAGAAGAGCCTTCAACAGATATTTCTGCGGTACTTATGAGCGGAGTTGATGTTGTTGTTGCAACAGGCGGTATGGGTATGGTTCGTGCAGCATACAGCAGCGGTAAACCTGCTTTCGGTGTTGGCGCAGGTAACGTACAGTGTATCGTAGACACAGATGTTGATTTTGAAGCAGCTGCTGCAAAGATTGTTGCAGGTCGCTCATTTGATAATGGTATCATTTGTTCAGGCGAGCAGACAGTTATCGCACACAAGGATAACTATGATGAGGTAATCGCTGCTCTTAAGAAGAATGGTTGCGCGTTCATCACCGATGCAGCCGATAAAGAAAAGCTCAGAGAAACCTTGTTCCCTGACGGCGTTATGAACAAGTATCTCGTTGGACAGAACGCTCTTAAGGTTGCAGAGATGGCGGGTATTGAGGTTCCTGCAGATACAAAGGTAATCCTTGTTGAAGCAGACGGATATGGTAAGGCAGATGTATTCTCAAAAGAGAAGATGTGCCCTGTAATCTCTACATATCGCTATGATAATTGGGACGAGGCTCTTGACATTGCACAGGCAAACCTTGATGTTGAAGGTCGCGGACACTCTGTAAGCATCCACACAAACAATCAGGCACACGCAGAAGCTGCAGGTGCACGCCTTACAGTTTGTCGTGTTCTTATTAACCAGATTTGTTCTACAATGAATGGTGGTGCGTTCTCTAACAGTCTTACACCTACCACAACACTCGGTTGCGGCTCATGGGGTAACAACAGTATTTCCGAGAACTTTAGCTATAAGCATCTCCTTAACATTATCCGCATAGGTTATGAGAATGGAAAAACACAGCCGTCAGACGACGAAATCTGGGGTTAACCGAAAGCAAATAATCCGGTAGCTAAGAAAGGAAGATAAAACAATGGATTTAATGGAATTTCAGGCGCGTGCCCTGTTTGAAGAATGGGGTCTGCCCGTTCTAAAGGGTACTACAGCAGATAATCTGTCAGAGCTTCCGACCGATCTTGAGTTTCCTGTTGTTGTAAAGGCACAGGTTGCAACGGGCGGCAGAGGTAAGCTTGGCGGAATCAAAATGGCAGATAACGAGGCTCAGCTTAAAGAAGCGGCAGAAGCCATCCTCGGTATGGATATCAAGGGTCATATCGTAGAAAAGGTAATGATTACAGAAAAGGCAGACATCGCAGACGAGCTTTATCTTTCAATTATGCTCGACCGTAATGCAAAGAAACACATAATTCTTTTCTCACCTTGCGGCGGAATGGATATCGAGCAGACTGCAAAGACAAATCCCGAAAAGATTTTCAAGCTTGAGATTGATCCGATTTTTGGATATAACTCTGCAGACGGAATGTACCTCGGCAAGAAAGCTGGTCTGAGTAAAGACCAGCAGAAGCAGCTTTCCGCTCTTCTTGAAAAGCTTTACAAAATGGTAAAGGTTCAGGGTTGTATGCTTGCAGAGATTAACCCACTTGCAGTTACAGCAGAGGGTAACCTCCTTGCACTTGATGCAAAGGTATCAGTAGATGACAGTATGGTTTCCCGTCACGAAAACTTATCTGCAATAAAGGCATCACACAAGCAGGAGGCTCTCGTTGCAGAGGCAGCATCTTATAAGTTCCTCTATATCCCCTGTGATAAAGAAGGCGATGTTGTTATCATGAGCAACGGTTCGGGTATGCTTATGTCATGTATTGACCATGTTGTACGCAACAATCGTGTTGTATCGGCAGTTCTTGATATGGGCGGCGGTGCAACAGCAGACAGAATCGAGCATGCAGTTCGTATTTTGTTCTCAACCCCCGGCTCTAAGGTGTTGTTTATCAACATCTTCGGCGGAATCACCCGTTGTGACGAGGTTGCGGCAGGTATCAGAAACGCAGTTGAAAATCAGGAAATCGACAGACCTATTATTGTACGCTTTGAGGGTACAAACAAAGACAAGGGTCTTGAGATAATTCAGGGTCTTAAGGGTGTTACCTATGTAGACGGTCTCCTGAGCGGCGTAGAAGAGATTGTGAGGTGCGGACAGTGAGTATATTAATTGATGAAAACACAAAATTGATAGTACAGGGTATCACTGGCAGAGAGGGTGCCTTCCATACAGAGCAGATGCTCGAGTATGGTGCAAATGTTGTAGCGGGTGTTACTCCGGGCAAAGGCGGACAGACCGTATGTGGTGTGCCCGTATATGACACAGTTAGAGAGGCAATGGAAGAAACAGGTGCCAATGCAACAGTTTTGTTTGTTCCTGCGGCTCATACAAAGTCGGGTGCTTTAGAGGCAATCAACGCAGGTATGCCTCTTGTAATTACAATTGCAGAGCATGTGCCTGTACAGGATATGCTTGAGGTTTACCACGCAGCACGCATCAAGGGTGTGCGTGTTATCGGTCCTAACTCTTTCGGCGTAATCAGCCCCGGCAAGAGTAAGGCAGGCTTTATGGCTCACAGAATTTTCTCTCCCGGTCATGTTGCACTTTTGTCACGTAGTGCTACAAACTGCTATGAGACAGTTTTCAAGATGACCAATGAGGGCATTGGCCAGAGCGTTTGTGTAGGTGTTGGCGGTGATATGATTCCCGGAAGCACCTTCGTTGACCTCCTTCCGCTTCTTCAGGCAGATGATGAGACCAAGCAGATTGTATTGATTGGTGAAATCGGCGGCGATGAGGAAGAAAAGGCAGCAGCTTATATTAAAGAACATGTAACAAAGCCGGTTATCGCTGTTATCGCAGGTAAAAACGCGCCAAAGGGACGCAGTATGGGTCACGCAGGTGCAATCGTTGCGGCAGACGGCACAGGTAGTGCGCAGAACAAAGAAAAAGCATTGTCAGAAGCCGGTGTATTGATTGCGGATACAACTGATGATATCGTTCGTATCTTAAAAACATTGCAGTAAGGGGGCATAAATTATGAATACAGAAAAAATGCTGGAAATTTATAATATGATGCACATAATCCGTAATTTTGAGCAAAGAGCAGTATCTTTCTTTGAGCAGAACATTCTTCGTGGTTCGGTGCATCTGTGTATTGGTCAGGAGGCAACCCCTGCAACAGTATGTTCACTTCTTAATCCTGACGACTATATCGCAAGTACACACAGAGGTCATGGCCACTGTCTTGCAAAGGGTGCAGACCCGGGCCGTGCACTTGCAGAGCTTATGGGTAAGGCTACAGGTTACTGCGGCGGCAGAGGTGGTTCAATGCATATTGCCGATGTTGAAGCAGGAAACCTTGGCGCAAACGCTATTGTTGCCGGCGGTATCCCTATCGCAGTTGGTGCGGCGCTTGCAGCAAAGATGAAGAAAAACGGCAGAGTTGCAATCTCATTCTTTGGTGACTCTGCAACCAACGAGGGTGTTTTTCACGAAGCGCTTAACCTTGCGGCTATATGGAAGCTCCCGGTAGTGTTTATGTGTGAGAACAACGGCTATGGTATCAGCGTTCCGCAGTGGCAGAGCACATCTGTAAAGGATTTGTCAGTTCGTGCTGCATCTTATGGAATCGAAGGTGTAACCGTTGATGGTAATGATGTAGAAGCAATCTACGAGGCAGCTGAAAAGGCTATTGCCAAGGCAAGAGCAGGTGAAGGCCCAACCTTGATTGAATGTAAGACATATCGTTGGCTCGGTCACTGGACAGGAGACCCATGTCCATATCGTACAAAAGAAGAAGTTGAAGAATGGAAAGAAAAGTGCCCGATTAAGAGATGCAGAGCAAGACTTTTAGAACTTGGTGTATCAGAGGCAGACATAGTTGCTATTGAAGAAAAGGCGCTGGCTGAGATTGACAAGGCGGCAGAGTTCGCACTTTCAAGTCCAGAGCCGGATCCGGCAACCGTTCTTGATGATGTCTTTTATGTAGAGGAGGGTGCAAAATGAGCGTAAAGAGCTATGTACAGGCAATCAGAGAAGTTATGGAGTCAGAAATGCGCCGTGACGAATCTGTGTTTGTTATGGGTGAAGATATAGAAGTATTGGGTGGCATATTTGGTGCTACTCGTGGTATGGCGGATGAGTTTGGAACAGACCGCGTTCGCAATACACCGATTTCCGAGGCAGGCTTTATAAGTGCAGGTCTCGGCGCGGCATGTGCAGGAATGCGTCCTATCGTAGAGCTTATGTATATGGACTTTTCTCTTGTTGCGGCTGACTCTATTATCAACCAGGTTGCTAAAACCCGTTACATATTCGGCGGCAAGGCTAAAGTTCCGCTTGTAATCCGTGGTCAGCAGGGTGTAGGTCGTGGTAATGCGGCAACTCACTCACAGAGTATGGAAGCGCTCTTTATGCACTTCCCCGGTCTCAAGGTTGCTATGCCATCTACTGCAGAGGATGCAGCAGGTCTTTTGCGTACTGCTATCCGAGATGACAACCCTGTTATCTTTATCGAGCATAAGGGTCTTTATATTCAGAAGTCAGAAGTTCCTGATGATCCTGAGTTTATGATTCCTTTCGGTAGCGGCAGAATCTTCCGCGAAGGTAAAGATGCGACAGTTATAGCAACACATACATATGTAAAGAAGGCTCTCGATGCAGCAGAAATTCTTGCGAAAGAGGGTATTGATGTAGAGGTTATTGACCCTAGAACGCTTGTTCCTCTTGATATTGCATTGATGAGCGAATCTGTTCGCAAGACAGGTCGTGCGGTTGTAGTACAGGAAGCACACAAGGTGTGTAGCGCAGGCTCTGAAATCGCTGCACAGCTTTATGAAAACGCTTTTTGTTATCTTGATGCTCCGATTGAGCGTCTTGGTGCAAAACAGTGTCCTCTTCCATTTAACCTTGGACTTGAGAATGCGGTTGTACCGCAGACAGACGACATTGTTCGTGCGGTTCGTAGAACTCTTCATTTGAAGGAGGCAAAGTAAGATGGCAGAAAAAATAATTATGCCCAAACAGGGCCTCCAGATGACTGAAGGTACTATTATAAAGTGGCTTGTCGAAGAAGGCGGCACAGTTACAGAGGGTGCACCCCTCTTTGAGATGGAAACCGACAAGCTTACAATCACTATTGACGCATCAGCCGGTGGTACTCTTTTAAAGATTGTTCGCGGCGAGGGTGAAGTTGTTCCCATCACCGAGACAATCGCAATCGTTGGCGAGCCGGGTGAAGATATTGAGGATTTGATTCCTAAAGAAACTGCACCTGCAGCCCCTGTAGAGGCCGCGGCTCCTGCGGCAGAGACACCTGCGGCAGCATCGGCTGCTCCTGTGGTTATGCCCGAGATGCGCGCGAGTGATGGTGGCAGAGTATTGGTTACACCTCGTGCAAAAACACTTGCAGATGAAAAGGGTGTTGACTACACAACAATCTGTGGCAGTGGCTTAAACGGCGAGGTTATAGAAAAAGATGTTGCAGCACTTGCTGCAGTTAAGACAACTCCTCTTGCACGCAGAATGGGAGTTCCCTCAGGAACTGTCGGCAGCGGCTGGAGAGGTAAGATTACAAGCCGTGACATACAGGCACCTGTGCTTGAAGATACAATTGTTCCGATCGCGGGTATGCGCAAGGCTATCGCTGATAATATGATGAACAGTATGCACTCTATGGCTCAGGCTTCTCACAGAATTAAAGTGGATATGAGTCAGGCTGCTAAAATGCGTGAAGCATTTAAAAAGCAGGACCGCAAGATATCATACAACGATATTTTGATATTTATTCTGTCACAGGCATTGATGGAGTTCCCAAATATCAACGCTGTTGCTGATGATAAGAACATCTATCAGAAGCACTATGTAAATATGGGTGTTGCAGTTGCGGTAGATAACGGTCTTTTGGTGCCGACTATCAGAAACGCACAGAATATGGGACTTGACGAAATTCACGAGGTTACTGCCCAGAAGGCTCGCCTTGCAAAAGAGGGCAAGCTTACCCGTGATGATTACAGTGACGGAACTTTCACCATCACAAACCTTGGTATGTATGGTCTTGATGAATTTGTTGCGGTTATCAATCCTCCTCAGGTGGGAATTATGGCAATCGGCGCTATCAAGGACACACCTGTTGCCGAAAACGGTCAGGTTGTTATTAAGCCAATGCTTACATTGTCACTTACCTATGACCACCGTGTTATAGATGGCGCACCTGCTGCGGCATTTATGAAGCGTGTGAAAGAAATGATTGAAAATCCGTATTCGTTTTTACTTTAAAAGTGAGGGATATAAAAGATGCAAGAATTTGATTTAGTTGTTGTCGGCGGAGGTCCCGGCGGCTATGTTGCGGCAATTACTGCAGCAAAGAGCGGCCTTAAGACTCTGTTGGTAGAAAAAGCCGAAATGGGTGGCACCTGCTTAAACCGTGGTTGTATCCCCACAAAGGCATTGCTCCATTGTACAGGTGAATATAAGGCTGCGAAAAACAGCGAGGTTTGCGTGTGCAAGGATGTTGAACTTGATTATTCTAAGGCTTTTGCTCATAAAGAAGCTACAACAATGAAGCTTCGCCGTGGTGTAGAGATGCTTGTTAAAAAGAGCGGATGTACAATAATAAATGGGACTGCAGAATTCCAGAGTGAAAATGTGCTCAAAGTTGGCGATGAGACTATTAGCTTTGTAAACCTTATTATCGCAACAGGTTCTGTTCCGTCAGGAGCTCCTTTTGAGATTGAAGATGGCGCAAATATTATTGATAGTGATGGCTTTCTTGAACTTAAAGAACTTCCCGATAGTGCAATTATTATCGGCGGTGGAGTTATTGGTATGGAGTTTGCTACAGTTATGGTAAATGCCGGCAAGAGTGTAACAATTGTAGAGGCGGCGCCTCAGGTGCTTCCGGCTATGGATAAGGAGCTTGCAGAACTTTCAAAGTCTGTGCTTGAAGAGGCTGGTGTTAAGTTCCATACAGAGACATTTGTAAAAAAGGTATATACCAAGGGCGGCAAGGTAACCTGCGATATCACATGTGGTGATAAGAAGGATGTCATAGCAGCAGATCTTGTTGTAAGTGCGGTAGGCAGAAGGGCGAACACAGTAGGCCTGATGCCTGAACGCGCGGCGTTGCGTATGAATCGCGGATTTATTGAGGTTAATGAGCTTTGCGCTACAAGTACACCTCACATCTATGCTATTGGAGATGTAAACGGAAAATGTATGTTGGCGCACGCGGCATCATATCAGGGCAAGAGGGTTGTCCTCAATATTGTTGAGAACAAAAACATTTCGTGCACAAAGGCACCTGTGCCGGGTTGTGTATACACATCACCTGAAATTGCGTCGGTAGGTATGACCGAGGCAGAGGCTAAGGCGGCAGGATATGATGTAAAGGTCGGAAGATTTGATGCGATGGGTAACGGAAAACTTCTCTCTATGGGAGAGGCTATCGGTTTTGTAAAGTTGATTGGCGATAGCACGACTGATGAAATTCTCGGTGCGCAGATTGCGTGTGCTCACGCAACCGATATGATAGCAGAGATTGCTGCGGTTATGCGTTGTGAGGGAACAATGCATGAACTTGCCGAGGCTATCCATCCCCATCCAACAGTATCAGAGATGGTAATGGAAGCGGCTGATGATTATTTTGGTATGTGTGCACACAAATAAGATAAAAGGTGGTAATTAATATGAAAACTTATAAAATAGCAGTAATTGCCGGCGACGGAATCGGCCCCGAAGTGTTGGCAGAGGGTATTAAAGTCCTTGATCGTGCGGCAGAGATTGACGGCGGATTTAAATTTGAATTTACTCATTTCCCATGGGGATGCGAGTACTATCTCGAAACAGGCCGTATGATGCCTGAAGATGGTATCGAGCAGCTCTCCAAGTTTGATGCAATATTCCTTGGTGCAGTTGGTTATCCGGGGGTTCCCGACCACATTTCGTTGTGGGATTTGCTCCTTACTATCAGACATGCGTTTGACCAGTATGTAAATCTTCGCCCTGTTAAGCTCCTCAATGGTGCTCCTTGCCCACTTAAGGATGTAAAGCGTGAAGATATCGATATGATTGTTATCCGCGAGAACAGCGAGGGTGAGTACGCAGGTGAAGGCAATTGGCTCTTTAAGGATGAGCCGGGCGAGGTTGTTCTTCAGACAGGCGTGTTCTCAAGAAAAGGCTGTGAGAGAATTATCCGTTATGCTTATGAGGTTGCTCGTAAAGAGGGTAAAAAGCTTACAAGCATCAGTAAGGGTAACGCTCTTAACTATTCAATGGTATTCTGGGATCAGATATTTGCAGAAGTCGGCAAGGAATATCCCGATGTAGAGACAGATTCTTTGCTCGTTGATGCAGCAAGTATGTTCTTTGTTAAGAAACCACAGAGATTTGAGGTTGTTGTTACATCTAACCTCTTTGGTGATATCATCACAGACCTTGGCGCAGCTATTGCAGGCGGTATGGGTCTTGCGGCAGGTGCAAACATTAACCCAGAGCGCAAGTATCCTTCAATGTTTGAGCCTATCCACGGTAGCGCTCCTGATATTGCAGGTCAGGGTATTGCTAACCCACTTGCATCAATCTGGTCAGCAAGCCAGATGCTTGACTTCTTCGGTCACGAAGATTGGGGCAAGCGTGTACTTGATGCAATTGAAAAGTTGATGGTAGAGGGCAAGACACTTACGCCTGATATGGGTGGAACAGCAAGCACCTCGGAAGTCGGCGATGCATTGCTCGAGATTTTATAATTAAAAATAGATTAAAAGAAGAAGAACCCTGTGGTTCTTCTTCTTTTAATATTAGAATGAGAAAATTTGTTAAAAATGATTGCAATTATTTAGCGTTATGGTATAATGTATTAGACGGAGAAATTATAAGCAAATGCTAAAAGGAATGAAGATAAATGAAATTAGGTATAGTTGGACTTCCAAATGTAGGAAAGAGTACGCTTTTTAATGCTATAACACAGGCGGGGGCAGAGTCTGCAAACTATCCATTTTGTACGATAGAGCCCAATGTAGGCACTGTAATTGTACCCGACAGCCGTATAGATGAGCTTGTTAAGATGCACAATCCCGACAAGACAACATATGCTGTAATAGAATTTGTGGATATTGCAGGTCTTGTAAAAGGCGCAAGTCGTGGAGAAGGTCTTGGCAACAAGTTTTTGTCAAACATCCGCGAGGTTGATGCGATTGTTCATGTGGTGCGTGCTTTTGAGGATTCAAACATTGTCCATGTAGAGGGAAGCGTCGACCCCGTGCGTGATATAGAGACGATAAATCTTGAACTTATTTTATCTGATATAGAAATACTTGACCGCAGAATTGACAAGACAAGAAAGTCATTAAAGGGCGGCGATAAGACATTTCAGTCACATCTTGAGTTTTACGAGAGGCTGCATGCGGTTTTAGAGAGTGGCAAATGTGCAAGAACGATGGAGATGACAGAGGACGAGCTTGGTATGCTCAGCGATGTCTCGCTTCTTACCATGAAACCTGTTATATATGCGGCAAATGTTGCCGAAGATGACTATGCAAAGCCAGAGAGTGAGAATGAGTTTGTTGCCAAAATCCGTGAATTTGCAGATAGCGAAAAATCTGAAGTAATGGTAATTTCTGCAAGAATAGAGGAAGAAATCGCGGCGCTTGAAAAAGATGAAAAACAGATGTTTTTAGAAGAACTTGGCGCATCCGAGTCTGGCCTTGACAAACTTATACGAGCAAGTTACAACCTACTTGGTCTTATAAGTTACCTGACTGCAGGCAAACCCGAGGTTAGAGCGTGGACTATAACAAAAGGCACAAAGGCGCCACAGGCGGCAGGCAAAATACATACGGATTTTGAACGCGGCTTCATACGTGCTGAAGTTGTTGCTTATGACGATTTGATGGCATGTGGCTCTATGACGGCCGCAAAGGAAAAAGGCCTTGTGCGTTCAGAGGGAAAAGAATACGTCGTTCAGGACGGCGACATAATATTATTTAGATTTAATGTATAAATTTTTGGAGGTATTGAAATGGAATTTTTAGAGAGTGTTAAAAATGTGGTTACGGATGCGGCACAGATTGTCGTAAAAAAATCAGGAGAGCTTATTGAGTCATCCAAGGTTAAATATGCAATATTTGAGCTCAAGGGCGACATCAAAAAACTTTATGAGGAAATAGGACAGTTGACATATCAGACGATTGAGTCAGACGGAGACTATGCACAGGACATTCAGGCAAAGTGTGCTATTATAACAGCAAAACTTGCTAAAATAGAGCACTTAAAAACTTCGGGCACAGTGGGAGAGACATGCCCGTCATGTGGCAGAGAAGCAGACGCAGACAGTGAGTGCTGTCCGTCATGCGGCGCTGACATGGTACAAGAGGTTGAGACAGAAGTTTTAGATGGCGAAGAAAATTAGTAAATAATTTCAGAGATATTTATCGCATTAGTTTGCGGTAAATATCTCTTCGATGTAATAGGAGATATTAACAATGAAGGTAGCGATAGATGGACCTGCAGGTGCAGGCAAAAGCACGATATCAAAGGCAGCTGCAAAGAAGCTTGGTTTTGTTTATATTGATACGGGTGCAATGTACCGCGCAATTGGTCTTGCGGCGGTAAGACGCGGTATTGACACCAATGATGCAGAGGGAGTTACATCAATTCTTGATGAGGTAACAGTTACAATAGAACACAATGATGAGGGACAACAGATTTTCTTAAACGGAGAGAATGTTTCAGAGGAGATTCGCCTGCCCGAGATTTCTGTGGCAGCGTCAAATGTTGCAGTTATCCCCGCGGTAAGACTAAAACTTGTAGAACTCCAAAGGGTTCTTGCTGAAAAAGAAGATGTAATCATGGATGGCAGAGATATTGGCACTTATGTACTCCCTGACGCAGAGATAAAGATTTTTCTGACTGCCTCTGTAGAAGAGCGCGCAAAGAGACGCCTGTTGGAACTTCTCGAAAAGGGAGTTGAGACAGACCTAGCGGCGGTAAAGGCAGATATGGAGTATCGTGACAAGAATGATTCGGGCAGAGATTTTGCTCCGCTTAAGCAAGCTGAGGATAGCGTTCTGCTTGACAACACAAACATAACTATAGACGAGGCGATAGATAGGATTTGTCAGCTTGTAGATAGTCAAAGAGGTGCATAGCAAATGAGCTTTTATAAGATTGTAGTGTTTGTTGTAAGGGCAGTGTGCCACCTGTTTTTTAGGTTCAGAACAGAGGGAGTTTGCAACATACCAAAGGACAAGGCCCTTATTGTGTGTGCCAATCATAAAAGCTGGATAGATCCGATAATGCTTGCAATATGTTTGCCTATGGAGTTCCGTTTCATGGCAAAAGAGGAGCTTTTCAGCAACAAACTTTTCGGGAGATTGCTTCGTGCGCTTGGCGCATTCCCTGTAAAGCGTGGGGCGAGTGACATAGGAGCCCTTAAACTTTCGATGAAGATTATTGGTGAGGGCGGTAACCTTATAATTTTCCCAGAGGGTACTCGTTCTCCCAAAGGATATATGGGTGAGGCAAAAGGTGGCGCGACGCTTGTTGCATTAAAGTCAAAGGCGGATATTCTGCCTGTTGGAATTTCGGGCGAGTATAGGTTTATGTCAAAACTTACTATAAATGTAGGAGAGCCGATAAGTCTTAAGGAGTGGCATGATCAGAAGGTAAACTCAGAAACCCTGCAGGAAATCACCAACACAAAAGTTATGACAACGATATCAAAGCTTTCGGGGGTTCCAACTTATGAAAACAGAGATTGCAAGTAAGGCGGGGTTTTGCTTTGGCGTGGCAAGGGCGGTTAAAATAGCAAAAGAATGCGCAGGACTTTCGCAAAAGACAGTTACATACGGGATGCTTATTCACAACAAAGATGTAGTACACGAACTCGAAAGGGAAGGTGTCTATACAATAAATTCTGTAGACGAGGTAGAAAAAGGCACGAATGTAATAATTCGTGCACATGGAGTACCCGAGTGCGAACAACGGCAGATAGAGGAGAGGGGTGGAGTGATAGTTGACGCCACCTGTCCATATGTAAAGAAAATACATTCTGTTGTTGCCAAAGCCTACAGTCTTGGCAGAAGCATAATAATTGTAGGAGATCCGAGTCATCCAGAGGTAAAAGGAATAAACGGATGGTGCGGAGGTTGTGCCACCATTATAAATTCGGAAGAGGAAGCTATAAAGATAGCTGGTATAGAACCTGAAAATCCCGTTGCGGTAGTAGCGCAGACAACCATCCGGAAAGATTTTTTTAAAAAAATTGAAAAATATTTAAAAAAACATTTTACAAATGCGGAAATTTTTGATACAATATGTAATGCGACCAATGAAAGACAAGAGGCAGCAGCGGAACTTGCTTCAAGAGCCGATGTAATGATTGTGGTCGGGGGAGAGAACAGCTCCAACACGCGGAAATTATACGAACTGTGCAAAGAGCATTGCGCAAATACCGTGTGCGTTGAAAATGCAAAAGAATTAAAAAAACATATAAATCAAGGGGAAATCCCCGAAGCAAAAAAATTAGTGGGTATTACTGCCGGGGCATCAACACCGGAGGCAGTAATCAAGGAGGTCTATTTAACCATGGCGGAAAACAACGAAATGAACTTTGCAGAGGCACTGGAGGAAACCTTAAAGCCTATTAAATCAGGCGAGGTTGTAAAGGGAGTTGTCATAGGCATCACTCCTACAGAGGTGCAGGTTGACATCGGAAACAAGTATGACGGCGTAATTCCATACGACGAGCTTACAAACGACGCAAATGTTAACATTAATGATATCGTTAAAGTTGGCGAAGAAGTTGATGTATATGTTGTTCATGTAAGTGACAGAGACGGCGTTGTTACACTTTCCAAGAAAAAGATTGATGCTGCAAAGGGCATGGAAGAATTAAAGACAGCATTTGAAAATCAGGAAAATTTAACAGGTCGCGTAGTTGAACTTGTGAGAGGCGGCGTTGTTACAATTGTAAAATGTGTACGCGTGTTCATTCCTGCATCAGAGTGTGCAGAGAGATTTCTCTCGGATTTAGGGGTTCTTCTTGGAACAGAACAGCGTTTTAGAATTATAAAAATGGATGTTGACAGACGAGGCAGACAGAGAGTCGTTGGTTCTATCAAGGCTGTTGCAAAGGAAGAAAATGCAAAGGCTGCAGAGGCTTTTTGGGCAGATGCTGCAGAGGGTAAGCTTTGCAAGGGTACAATCAAATCGCTCACATCATTTGGTGCGTTTGTTGACCTTGGCGGCGTAGATGGTCTTATTCATATTTCTGAACTTTCGCCTGTTAGGATTTCACATCCTTCAGAGGCTGTAAGCATCGGTGATGAGATAGAGGTTTATATCAAAGAACTTAACAAAGAAGAGAACAGAATTTCTCTTGTTAAAGAGCTTAAAGAGCAGAAGACAGAGCAGTTCTGGGCAGAGGCTGAAGTTGGCAAGAAGTACACAGGAATCGTTAAGTCGCTCACATCATTTGGTGCGTTTGTTGACCTTGGTGGCGTAGATGGCCTTGTTCACATATCTGAACTTTCATGGCAGAGAATTAGCCATCCGTCAGAAATCGTTAAGATTGGCGATGAGCTTGAAGTTTACATCAAGGAAATTAACAAAGAAAGTGGCAAGATTTCTCTTGGCTACAAGAAGGCAGAAGATAGCCCTTGGGTTAAGGCTGTTGCAGGACTAAATGTTGGCGATGTTGTAAAGTGCAAGATTGTTCGTATTTTGCCGTTTGGTGCATTTGCAGAGGTTGCTCCTTTTGTTGACGGACTTATCCACATTTCTCAGATTTCAAACGAGAGAATCGGTAAGCCATCAGATGTATTGGCAATCGGTGATGAGGTAGAGGCAAAGGTTGTTGAAATCAACGATGAGACAAAGCAGATTGCACTTTCTATGAAGGCGCTTATGGCAGTTCCGGAGGCTCCTGAGGCTGCTCCTGCTGAAGAAGAAGCACCTGCATCATACACAGAGGAAAGTTCATTTACTCTTGGTGACATTCTTGATGCCACAGAAGAGGGCGAACTTTAAGATTGATTAGAGTATAAAAATGGTTGTACGCCGCCCTGAACAGAGGGCGGCGTTTGACTATCAGCAATATTGGGGGTGAAGGCTTTTGGATATTCAGGAATTTAAAAAAAGCATTAAGGATAAAAAGATAGCTGTTGTCGGCATCGGTGTCAGCAATCTGCCTCTTGCAAGAATGCTCTCAGAATGTGGATCAAAACTTTGTGTTTACGACAAAAGAGATGCCGATAAACTCGGCGAGGTCTATGAAGAGCTTGTATCCATGGGCGCAGAAATGGTGCTTGGCGAGAACTATCTTGACAAAATTGCAGATGGTACGGAAATGGTTTTTAAAACTCCGGGTATCAGATATGATGCGCCGGCTTTGCTTGACGCTGCAAAAAACGGTGCAATAGTTACATCTGAGATGGAGCTGTTTTTTGAAACATGTCCGTCAAGGATAGTTGCAGTCACAGGAAGCGACGGTAAAACAACTACAACAAGCCTTATATACGATATGCTCAAGCGTGGCGGCTACACCTGCCACCTTGGTGGAAATATCGGTCATCCGCTTGTAGCAGAGGTTGAGAATATAAGCCCTGATGATATATCTGTTGTGGAGCTTTCAAGTTTTCAACTCCACACAATGAAGAGGAGTGCAGACATCGCAGTTGTTACAAATGTAACCCCAAACCATCTTGACTGGCATACAGATTTTGAGGAATATGCAAATGCAAAGCGTGCAGTTTTTGAACATCAGGGAGAGAATGGCAGAGTTGTGCTTAACTTTGATAATGATGTTACAAAGGGATTTGGAGAAGGAATTTCGGGCGCGGTTTACTTTAGCTCAAGACAGAAGATAGAAGACGGATATGCGCTAAATGGCGATATGATTGCAGAGTATAAGGCCGGCAAGGTTGTTAGAGAGATTCTTGATATAAACACTATTTATATTCCGGGTATGCACAATGTCGAGAACTACATGGCGGCGATTGCGGCAACAAACGGGTTGATTAGTGACGAGGTTATTAGAGAAACGGCAATTGAGTTTAAAGGTGTGCCGCACAGAATTGAGTTCGTAAGGGAACTTGACGGTGTAAAATACTATAATGATTCTATTGCAAGCAGCCCTGCAAGAACAACAGCCGGACTGGTGTCGTTCGGCAAAAAAAGGGTTATTTTAATTGCCGGTGGATATGATAAGAAAATTCCGTTTGACGATTTTGGCCGCGTGGTAAACGAGCATGTTTCAAAGCTTGTCCTAGTTGGTGCAACATCTGAAAAAATTGAGAATGCGGTCAGGGAGGCAGAAAATCATGACAACATTCCTATTTATAAATGCACTGAATTTAAAGAAGCGGTAGAAAAGGCGAGAGAAGTTGCGGAATATGGTGATATAGTTATACTATCCCCAGCTTGTGCAAGTTTTGACCTATTTAAAAACTTTGAGGTCCGTGGCGATACATTTAAAGAGATAGTAAAAGGATTTTAGAAAACAAAAAAGCACTTGCAATCTGCAAGTGCTTTTTTTGGAGCTGGTGATGGGACTCGAACCCGCAACCTGCTGATTACAAATCAGCTGCTCTGCCAATTGAGCTACACCAGCGAGATGTTATATCAACATCGACAAGAGTTAGAATATCACAAATAAATGAATATGTCAAGAGTTTTTGCAAAAATTATATAAAATTTTGTTATAAGGGTATTTCTGTGTTGACTTTAAGACTCTGTATTTATATAATATTATTGTTGGTTAAGATAGGAACGAGGTGACTCGCAGAGATGAAAAAGTTTATTACATATAATGAGGCTGAAACAAGACAGCTCGGATATAATTTTGCGCAAAAACTGTCGTCGGGCAGCGTTGTTGCTCTGTCGGGTGACCTTGGTTGCGGAAAAACCGCTTTTGTAAAAGGAGTTGCGGCGTATTTTGGATATAGAGGAGATGTTACAAGCCCTACCTTCACTCTTGTAAATGAGTATGAAGGTAAAGTCAATATTTATCACTTTGATGTATACAGACTTGAGAATGTAAACATTGATGAGTGCGATTGGATGGACGATTACCTCTTTGGTGATGGAATTTGTCTTATAGAATGGGCAGACAACATTAGAGAGATATTACCAAGAGAAACTATATGGGTACATTTTAAAAAGGACACAGAAAAGGGATGCGATTTCAGAGAAATAACGATTGAATAGTCAGGAGAAAGATAGATGATAGTTTTTGGAATAGACACCTGTTGCATGGCGGCTACGGCAGCTATTATGTCGGATGACCATCTTGTGGCGCAAATTATAATAAACAACCAAAAGACACATTCGCAGAAGATTATGCCAATGATAGAGTTTGTGGCAAATCAGGCGGATATATCAATTGCGGATATTGATTGCTATGCAGTTGCAGTTGGCCCGGGTTCTTTTACGGGAGTCAGGATAGGGGTTGCGACAGCAAAAGCACTTGCCCACGCAAATGATAAGCCGTGTGTTGCGGTGTCTACTCTTCGTGCACTTGCAAACAATGTGTCAGAATTTGATGGAATAATATGCCCAATACTCGATGCAAGGCGTGGCCAGGTATATAACGCACTGTTTCGCGGCAGAA
This sequence comes from Clostridia bacterium, assembly GCA_045614945.1. Classification (GTDB taxonomy): domain Bacteria; phylum Bacillota; class Clostridia; order Monoglobales; family Monoglobaceae; genus UMGS1820. The sequence continues at coordinate 19,758 of JAZLDW010000050.1, forward strand.
CCCTTGAGAGATTGTGTAATGACAGAACTTGCTCCATTGAGGATCTATGCCGGGACCTAAAACAATCATATGAAGAGATTATCTTTCTTGGCGACGGAGTAGCGGTCTTTGGAGAATATATAAAAGAGTCTCTCGGCGAGAGAGTGGTGTTCGCACAGAGGATGGACAGAATGAACCTTGCTGCATCCGTTGCAGAAATCGGATACGAGAAAATGCAAAAGGGCAAGAGCTGCAAATATTCAGAACTTGTGCCAAAGTATTTGCGATTGTCTCAGGCAGAGCGTGAAAGAATTGCAAAGGAGGAGAGGGATAAAAGTGAGAAATAGAATTTATGTACGATTTGTTATCTGTATATTATCCCTTGCTCTTTGTTTCAACAATGCTTTACTTGCTTATGCAGTAAACGAATTATCGGCGCCACAGATAACATTTGAACAAGGCGAAGATGAGGAAACGACAAAAAAGGAAGAGGTCAGCAAGGATAAGAAGGAAGATAAAAAAGAAGATAAAAAAGAAGATAAGAAGGGCACAGTACAGCCATCTCTTGGAGAGGGAGAGGCAGGAGTTTTGGTTGATGCGATAAGCGGCAGAGTGCTTTTTGAGAAAAACGGAACAAAAAAGATGTATCCTGCAAGCACAACTAAAATTATGACCGCGCTTATTGCCATTGAGGCGGTTGAAAAAGGCGAACTTTCTATGGATACGCAGATTGAGGTCACCGGGGAGATGCTCGATGGTCTTGCGCCGGATGGAACAAACATTGCTCTTAAAGAGGGCGAGATAATGTCACTTGAGAGACTTCTTCACGGTCTTATGGTGCCATCGGGAAACGATGCGGCGTGCGTTATTGCTGCGCACATAGGCGGCAGTGTAAAGGGATTTGTCGATATGATGAACCAAAAGGCAGAAGAACTTGGTGCAACCGGCACGCACTTTGTAAACCCGCATGGACTTCACGATAGTGAGCATTACACAACTGCAGAGGATATGTCAAAGATTGCTCATGCTGCGATGCAGCTTGATAAGTTTCGCAACATAGTTGATATTGTACACATAAAGATTCCACCGACAAACAAAACAGAGACAGAGAGATATTATATAAGTACAAATGGATTACTATCTTATATGAGGTACACAGACTATTTCTTCAACGGATCAAACGGAATTAAGACGGGGTACACAAGCGATGCCGGAAATTGTCTTGTATCAAGCGCAATGAGAAATGGAGTAGAACTTATCGGAGTTATTTTTGGAGGCAAAACTACCGATGATTCTCACCGAGACAGCATAGAGATGCTTGAGTGGGGATTTGATAACTATTCCTCTGTACATGTTTTAAACGAAAAGGATATGACGGGAGAAATCAGAGTAAAACAGGGTAGGGGGACAGATGCTCTTACATTGTATACTCCATCGATGGTCAAGGCGATTGTTCCAAATGGAGTGACAAGAGAAGACCTTGAGCTCAAACTAAATATGCCTGAGGCAATCTATGCACCGGTAATTGCGGGTGAAAAAATTGGTACAGTGTCAGTTCTTTTAAACGGAGAGGAAATTGCGTGGGGAGATCTTATGGCGAACAAAAGCATAGACAGAAGTATCTTCTGGCCTGTTATGGCACTTGGCGAATGGCTCTGGAGTAAACCGCTTGTAAGAGTGATAGTGTATATTGCAATTGTACTTGTGATACTGCTGGCAGTAACCTTTGTTTATGGACTTTACATCAACATCAAGAGAGCAAAACAACGCAGAAAAAGGAGAATAAGATAAAAGAAAGGGTGACCGTCTGTGTCACCCTTTTATATATTTGTCAAATTATAATAAAAGCCACAAAATTTATCTTGAAAAAAGAAATTTGCTATGTTATACTTACAATAAGATTTAAAGTGACCGTATCGAAAGGATGAGGAGGCTATGACAAAGATGCAAGAAGATGGTAGCAAAAAGGCGTCAGGCAGAAGGAAATTTCTTGTTGTGTTTGGGATTGTTTTTGTTGCAATAGGTGTTTTTCTGGCGGCGTTTGGACTTTCTTTTAAAATAATGATGCTGCCCAAAATTGATCCCAATGCACCTGACAGCCCCGAGGCGCAGGTTGAGAGGCTAAAGGAAGAAAATAGTCGACTTGAGGAAGATATCAGAAGACTAAAGGAGCAAAATGATATACTGATAAACGGCGGTTCTGCATCGACAATGACAAGCAGTACAGCTGACTGATACGGAAAGAATAATAAAGAAAAGGAGTAGCGGATTATGGACCCAAAATATAAGAGAATAATGCTTAAAATCAGTGGAGAGGCGCTTGCCGGCGAAAAAGGTTTTGGACTTGACCAGGCAACGATTGACGCAATTGCTGTAAAAATTAAAGAATGCTACGATATGGGTGTACAGATTGCTATTGTTGTCGGTGGAGGCAACTTCTGGAGAGGCCGTACGGGCGAAGGCATGGATCGTTCGCGTGCAGACCATATGGGAATGCTTGCAACTGTTATTAATTCACTTGCGCTTCTTGATGCGCTCGAACATCTTGGAGTGGAGGGCAGAGTACAGACTGCGATTGAGATGAGACAGATTGCAGAACCATATATCAGGCTCAAGGCGGGCTCGCATCTTAATAAGGGCAGAGTAGTTATCTTTGCTTGTGGAACAGGTAATCCATTCTTTTCTACTGATACAACAGCGGCTCTTCGTGCGGCAGAAATAGATGCAGAGGTTATTCTCCTTGCTAAAAAGGTAGATGGAGTATACGACAGTGATCCAAATATCAATCCAAAGGCTACAAAGTTTAAAGAGCTTACTTTTATGGATGTTCTCAATCGCAAACTTGGAGTTATGGATTCAACCGCTACATCGCTTTGTATGGACAATAACATTCCGATTGTTGTGTTTGGGCTTGATGACCCAGAGAATATAAAACGCGCAGTGATGGGCGAAGAAATTGGAACATATGTTGGTAAATAAACAGAACAAAATCTGTCATGCCGAAAGCGGCAGAAGGGAGAAAATATATGCAGAATGCAGAAAATAAAATGAACAAAGCAATAGCGGCTATGGAGTCGGATTATGCGTCAATAAGGGCGGGCCGTGCAAACCCTGCTATACTTGATAAGATTACAGTAGAATATTACGGTGTTGCTACGCCTCTTGCCCAGGTCGGTACCGTTTCTGTGCCAGAGGCAAGATCTATAGTTATTCAGCCTTGGGATGCAACCCTCCTTAAAGAGATTGAAAAGGCAATTCAGACATCTGATATTGGTATAAATCCTAATAACGATGGCAAGGTAATTCGTCTTAACTTCCCTCCTCTTACAGAAGAGCGCAGAAAAGAACTCAGCAAGGGTATTTCAAAAAGAGGCGAAGAGTGCAAGGTTGCTATCAGAAACATCAGGCGTGATGCAATCGAAGGCTTTAAAAAGCAGAAGAAAGATAACGAAATTACAGAGGATGATTTAAAGAACCTTGAGGAACAGATTCAGAAGCTTACTGATAAATTCGTGAAGAAGATTGATGAACTCACTGCTGCTAAAGAGAAGGAGATTATGGAAGTATAACTATTTATAATCTTTTGGTTTGGATGTGATATTGTGTTCTTCTGGAAGAAAAACAGGGTTGGAGAAACACTTGATTTATCCTGCGTTCCCAAGCATATAGGGATAATTATGGATGGTAATGGCAGATGGGCGAAACGCCGAGGTCTGCCGCGAAGCGCGGGACACAGACAGGGTGCAAAAACTCTAGAGATGATTGCAGATTACTGCGGGGGTATAGGTGTTGAGGTAATCACCGCGTATGCGTTCTCTACAGAGAACTGGAGTCGTCCGAAAGAAGAAGTTGATGCACTTATGGATTTGCTCTATGATTATCTATCTCAGGCAAAGACGAGATTTGCAGATAAAAATTGTCGGCTTTTAATAAGCGGTGATATGTCAAAGTTTAGCGAAAAAATCAGGCATGCCATGAAAGAGGCAATGGATGTCACCAAGGACGGCAGCAGGATTATTATAAATCTTGCGCTTAACTACGGTGGCAGAGACGAGATTGTGCGAGCGACAAAGGCGTTGTGCAGCGATGTTGTCTCTGGCGCAAAAGATATTGATAAAATCGACGAGAAGACATTTGAAGAGTATCTTGATACATCAGCCTTGCCCGAGGTCGATTTGATTATCCGCCCAAGTGGAGAGCAGAGACTGTCAAATTTCTTGCTCTGGCAGGCGGCGTATGCGGAGTTCTGGTACAGTGATGTGTGCTGGCCCGACTTTAGCGAGAATGATATGCGCTCTGCAATTATTGATTTTCAGAAGCGCAACAGAAGATTTGGTGGAGTATAAAGTATTCGTTTGGTAAGGAGGTATAATGGTGGGAGCTTCTTTTAAAAAGAGACTTTTGACGGCACTTATTGGTGTGCCGCTTATAATACTTGTGTTGCTTGGTTCAAAGCTTACCATGGTATTTATGGTAATGGCAGCATCCCTTACCGGATTATATGAATATTATAGGGCGGTGGACCTTGCGCCACACAAAGTGTTGTGCGCACTGGGGTATATTGCGGCACTTGTTATTTCGTCTGCGCTGACTTTGCCGACTGAGACCTCGCTTGTTCTTGTGTATATGTTCGTTGGTATACTATTTGTAATTATGCTTGTAGAAAAAAACGGCGTTGGAATGGTCCAGATTGGAATGTTACTCTTTGGTCTTGTGTATATTCCATATATGATGTCTCACATAATATATATAAGGTCAATGGAATACGGAAAATTCTATGTGTGGCTTGTGTTTGTAGGCGCATTCCTGACAGATACATGCGCATATTTTGTGGGATGCCTGCTTGGACGGCATAAACTCTGCCCCACAATCAGTCCTAAGAAAACTATAGAGGGTGCTATTGGTGGTCTCCTGGGCGGAGGCCTTTCGTTTGTTGCTTATGGTGTGATAGTAAATCACTTCTTTCCTCAGGCGCTTGGTGGTAAGGCATTCAGTTTGCCAATGTTGTTTGTGCTTGGATTGATTGCAGCATTTGCCTCTGAGGTTGGCGACTTGGTTGCGTCCTCGATAAAAAGACAGTTTGGCATTAAAGATTTTGGAGATTTGTTTCCGGGGCACGGAGGTATGCTTGACAGATGTGATAGCATTATCCTTGTGGCACCAATTATATTCTTGTTTTTGTATAATGTAAATATCTTAGTATAAACAAAAGCCTGTTCGCATGAACAGGCTTTTGTTATATTTAAATTCCAAATTTTGTTTTTATTCTCTCAAGTTTTTCAATCATAGGCTTGCCTATAAGGGCGAGGAAAACTGCCGTTGACAAGCTGTGCATTATATCAAGAGGAAACCCTGCAATATAAGAGGCGATTATCATACTCAAGGTTGGCTCGCCCTGCGTCATTATTACAGATGCGGGGTTTGTGATTCCTCCATATAAAATGAGGGTTGCAAGAAAACCAAAAACACACAGTGCTGGTATGTTCTTTCTCAGGAGAGATTTTTTAAAGATTATACCGGCGGCAAAGCCTATAATACCAAAAGCAAACATTTGCCAAGGTGTCCACGGACCCTGACCGAAGAACATGTTTGATGTAAAGGCGGTTGCTGCGCCAACTAAAAAACCTGCTTCTCCGCCAAGACATACACCCGATATTATAACAATAGCTGCAACGGGTTTAATTTGAGGTACCATATAAAATGCTGCTCTGCCGGACACAGCAATAGCGCATAGTACACTTATGATAACCAACTCTCTTGCCCGCGGTTTTCCGGATTCAAATGACATAAAAAATGCACAAATAGTCTCTATAATAATCATAATACTTATAAAGTAATATTTTTTGTCTTGAAAAAGTACAGAGCCTGAAATAAGTGTAAGCGGAACCGCAAGAAGAATAAGCAGCACACCAATTAAAGCGCGATTGATTACATGTTTGGAATTCTTTGGTATTTTTTGATCTCCAATTGATTTTTTGGTTTTTAAACCCGAAAGGGTGACAACTTTTTCGGGATTGGAAGATGGCATCTGTGATTTGCTGCCACAGGCAAGAATTATATCCTCTGCAAGAACGGCGCTGTCTAGGGTGCCTCTTGCCATTTTATTTGCAGCGGTTGTATAAAAAGCCTTGCCCGAGAAGAAATCTCTTGGGTTTCCCTCAGATGTAATACTACCATTAAAAAACATGGCGCATCTGTCTGCGTATTTTGCGCAAAACTCAACATCGTGAGATACCATAACAATAGTAACACCGCTTGATTTAAGGTTGTCTAAAATCATTGCAAACTCTTGTTTGAATATCGAGTCCTGACCTTTTGTGGGTTCGTCCATCAATATAACTTCAGGAGATTTAAGCAGTACTTTTGCAAGTGCTGCTCTTTGCTGCTCGCCACCTGATAAATCGTAGGGATGATAGTTAAGCAAATCATCTATGCGGCAAAGTGTAGCAATATTTTTTATTCTCTCCCTCTTTTCTTCCTGTGACCAATTCATGTTGGAGAGGGCGTCCATAAGGTCGAGAAAAATCGTTGACTTTGTAAATAATACCTGTGGATTTTGAGGCAAAACCCCGAGAACCTTGCTATATAAATCAGGCAATTTTTTTTGTGGCACCCCTTTTATATACACCTTGCCTCTGTATGGGGTCTCTATTCCTGCAATCAGTGAGAGTGCAGTTGTTTTTCCAACAGCATTTCCGCCAAGAATTGTATATAATTCGCCCTTGTGTACCTTCATGTTTAGATTTGATATTACATCTGGCGAATCTTTTTCATAGCGGAAGTAGGCGTTCTTTACTTCTATAACAACATCAGAAAACGCATCGTTTGTGCAGGCAGAGCCAGGAATTGCTGCTTTGTTTAGCGGTTTTAATTTTGAGTATTCTTTAAGCCAAAGTCTGCCATCGCGGATTGTAAGCGGGCAAGGTAAGTTATTCTCTACCGCGCTGTGAACATGTATAGGAGTAGGCAGAGCAAGGAACATATCGCAGTTAAGGGTTTTTAGTTCATCTCCGATTTGGTTTGGTGGACAATCTGCTATAATTTTGCCACTATCCATAACTATAACTCGATCGGACATTAAAATTGCATCTTCAAGACGATGCTCGGAGAGGATTACGGTTGTCCCAAGCTCTCGATTTATTCTCTCAATAGTTTTCAGAAAATCTGTTGCAGCTATTGGATCAAGCTGGCTTGTGGGTTCATCAAGAATTAAAACATCAGGCTGCATAACCATAACAGACGCAAGGCATAAAAGTTGTTTTTGACCGCCTGATAGATCTGACACATTTTTGTAAAACCAGTTTTGAATACCAAAAAAGGATGCCATTTCAGAAACTCTTGCTCTGATTTCAGGTGTGGAATACCCAAGGCTCTCAAGGCCAAAAGACAGTTCGTGCCATACCTTGTCGGTGACAATCTGATTGTCAGGGTTTTGCATAACAAAACCGATTTTAATGGCATCATTTTTAGCTGAGGTGGTGTCAATTAAAGAACCGTTAAACAAAATTTCGCCAGTTTTGTTGCCAAAGGGCGAAAGGGATGGCTTTAAAAGACGAAGGAGGGTGGTTTTGCCACAACCGGATTTGCCGCAAAGTGTGATAAACTCTCCTGATTTTATTGTAAGGTTTATATTGTCAATAGCTGTGTTACTACGGTTTGGGTAAGCAAAACTCAGATCTTTGATTTTATAGATTTCCATCTTATCACCTCCCAAAGTTCAAGCATAACAGGATAAATACAAAGTGCAAAATATGACATAAAAACGCTTGCGCTAAATGGCGAAAGGTTATGGCAGTCAAGGGAGGGAAAGTAAGAAAATGTTGCCCCGCCCAAGATTGTACCCAAGAACGAATACGCTCCAAGAAGCAATAGCCACGCAAGTGATAACGCGTCTTTTTTGGTAAAATTAAATATAGAAAAACTTGTCCGTCCGGGCAAACCGTATCCGCGTGCCTTCATGCTGTCGGATGTCTCAACAGAATTTTCAAGTGCCTGGGTTGTTGCGATTGACAAGAGGGACAGAGCTTTTTTTGCCCTCTTTAAAATATTGCCGGAAGATAGGTCCAGTCCCTGACATTTTTGTGCCTTTTTGATTTCTTCAAAGTCCTTTAAAAATTTTGGAACAAACCTCAAGGTCATAGAAAAAATCAGGGATAGAGACGGGGTAATCTTGCCAAACAAATACATGAGAGCATCGTTTGTTATAACATTGTTAAAACAGGAAAAGTAGCAAATTACACTTACAATCATCACGGCCGATGACAATCCGTAGATTATTGATTCAAGAGTCAGCGGATTACCTCCGGGAAGATATGTGATAATCGTTATACCCTGATGATTAAAAATAGGGTTTACAGTCGCCATAATGATGCCAATTGGCATCATATATGTAAGAAAAATTTTTACTGCACCCCCGCCTTTTAGTACAAGAAGAAGAGAAAAGGAGGAAAGCAAAGATATAAAGAGAGATACAGGATGCATAAAAAAGCAGGTATAGCCGATAACAAGCACGAAATAAGAAAGGCTTACCAGCGGGTGCCGCGATTTAAGATCAATTGTCTTCATATATAATCCTCCTTTTCAATGTTTATTTTGTCAGGTCAAGTGCAAAGAAAATATCAATTACATCACCTGAAGATATCTTATGTTGAGAACATCCATGGTTTGGCGAAACCCCGTTTACGCTGTACTTCCAACCGGATAGCTGGCCGCAGTCAAATTCGTATATATTAGAAATGCCCTCAATATATGCGCTGTTATAAGCTGGCGTCATTTCAAACTCAAAGTGGATACCGTTGTTTTTTGTTTCGCGAAGAAGAATATCAAATACGCTTTCGTTCTCAAAAAACTCAACATCCTTTTTCTCAAAAATAACTCCGTTCTTTGGTATAATGTTGATTTTCTCCTGTTTGAGTTTATCCATGTTGCCAAGTATGGCATCGCATCTTATTTGTAAACTGCAAAGATTTTTGGCAACGGCAACTTCTGTGCCTGAACTATTTTGCTGCTTATTGTCATTTTTGGCAGGAGTGCTCTCTAAATCAGGAAAGTTTGAGGGCTGTTCGCTCTCATCTTGCAGGGCTACAGGTTGCAGAGGATTGTCTGTTTGTGTTTCCTCAATAGATGTGTCGCCAGATGGATGGTCGGTAAAGTCAGAGTTTGTGTTTGGTGTACCGCTATATAAAAATGCGGCGATAAGCACCAAAATCAAAAGTGCACTAACTATAATTTTCTTGATATGTTTCTTCACTTGGTTATCTCCTAAATTTTTATTTTGATATAAATCGCATCAGAATTGTGGCAACCTCTGCTCTTGTTGCGGGGCTGCCTGGCTCAAGCATACCACCGCTGCGACCGGTTAAAATGCCCTCTGCACAGGCGTACACAATGGCGTCGATTGCATAGTTTGATACTTCAGCAAAGTCTGCGTATGCAGAAATATCTGCACCAGAATATTTTTGAGTGTCAAGTCCTCTATATATTGCATAGCGATAGATAATCACGGCAATCTGCTCTCTTGTAATGTTTTCATCCGGGGCAAAATTTGAGGTTGTAATACCATTTACAATGTTGTTTTGCGCCGCCCAGTTAATGCCGTCACTGTACCATTTGTCGTTCGGTACATCTGTGAAAATGCCTGACAATACTGCGTCTGTCGGCGATTCATAACGGAACAGGACGGTAGCAAGCATTGCCCTCGTCATATTGCCATCAGGATCAAAGCCTTGTTCGGTGCCTTCAAAGAGATTGTTCTCATATGCGAATTTTACAGAGTCATAGTACCAGTCCGTTTCATCTACATCGGGGAAGGTGTTGGGAGTAAGGACCTTGCCTTGTGGTTTTTGAGCATCCTCATCATTTTCGTCGGGCTTGACATTGGGCTCTTTGGCTGAATCATCCTTAGACGATGGTGATTCACCACCTATCGCACCGGAATTATTAATAACGGGAGCAAGAGAAACCTTGATTTCCATTGGAGTGTGATAAAGGGCATCACTGTTGCTCACTATAAACGAGGAGGTTTTAGTCTTGTATCCGTTCATTGTAACCGTATATGTATATGTGCCGGCAGGCAAATCGTATTTGGAGCTTTTTACAGGTTCTGCTCCCTCAACTGTAATATTGGCTTTTTGAGGAGTTACGCTAAAACTTACAGGACAGTTCTCTGCCCATGTTGCATATGCTGCATTCATAGGGTAATCTGAAAAATCATACATACGCCCGCCGCTGTTCTTCAGCAGACGGTGAGCGAGTAGCCCTCTAAGTCCCTGCTCTTTTGCAAAGGCATTGTCAAAGCCATCAAGTTCGGGAGTTGCTTTTGATAAGAGCCCGTCTATAAGACTATTTTCGCCAAGCGAAATTGTATCCGGGTTGATACCAACGGCTGCCAAACCAACAATCGCCAGGGCGCAAGATGCCGATTCAAATCCTTCGGGCCCTGTTAAAAGACCGCTATCCATCTGCATGGATTTTAGAATTTCAACACTGTCAGAAACCGCTGACTCTATCTCGGGATTTGTATTTACATATGGCGCAAGAGCAAGAAGCATCGGGGTTATTGAATCTGTTCCCCATGATGTGTCCTGCCAGCTGTCCTTTGTATCTGTTGCGACAGACAGCAGATAGTCTATCTGTGTATCGGTTGCATAATTCTCGCCTTGAGACAATGCAATTATTACATATGGAAGCGTATACGGATTCGTAATGGCTGCGTCCTCGCTATCTACAAGGGCTGTAAGGCGTGATACAAGATCAATCTTATCAAGGGCGCTTGTATAAACCTCTTTTGCATCATATCCCAAGGAACGAAGGGCAATTATTGTCTTTGATAACTCTCCGGGAGATGTCGTTTCTTTTACATCATCAATCAGCATATCAAGACACGCTTGCTTTTGTTCGTCACTCAAACAAATGCCAATATCGGAATAAAGTTCGTGATAAACTGCAAGATCCGCAAGAACCCACGCAAGATTTGAACCCTCCAGAGTCAGGTCGCTGTTTATATAGCTGGTTGATATATTATGAATAAGCTGCGCCAGCTGGCTTTCTGTGACGGTTAAATTGCAGGCAGGCGCAGTAATGGAAGTTACGACATTGTTTCCAACCCTCTTTGTTTTTTTAGCTGAGACCACATACTCTCCGACAGTGTCAACAGTAATAGTGACCTCTCCATCAGAATTTGTGATAAACGGTGTTTCTTCACCATTTAGCGTAATTGTTGCGTTTGCGCATGGGGAGAAGATTGTGTTAAAATCACTGTCAAATCCCATTTCTGTAAGAGTAAGTGTAAATGGTGTTTCGGCAGCTATTTCTAAAGAACGACAGTCAAAGGTAGTATATGGTTCGCTGTCGGGATAACTACTTTTTATTATGTATGCATCAATAAAATCTCCGTCCTGCACCTCGTGAGCAAGATTCATGATTGACTCGGTTCCGCCATTTATCTGATATCCAAAATTATAGCTTGTATCTCCCCAAAGCTTGTCAAGAGAAAGCCCCCAGGATTGGTTTTCGGATGATGCAAAGCCGTCCGCGCCGTCAGGATAATGTGCCTCGTGCGCAGCTAGTAGCGCATCGGCTATGGTATAGCTGTCATTTCCGCTGAGGGTGACTTCTGTGTATGCCACATAGTACCCGTCCTTGCTGCTGACAAGCTCTCCGTATTTGCTGATAGAGAGATATACTGTAATCTCGGATGATGTCTCCTCTGCAAGAACAATGTTTTCGATACTTGTAACACCTATCAATGTGACAACTGCTAGAAATAATGCTAAAAATCTTTTTTTCATTTTTTTCTCCTTTTAATGTGTGGTTTAATAATTTTAGAAACTATAAATTTTGCGGTTCACCTCCGATTACTTATACCGCAACAAGCAAAAAGCTGCGGTAATTATATAAATTACCACAGCTGAGTTTTTCTGTGACTATCACAAATTGCCGGATGAAAACACAGGCAAAAATATTATCGGCAGTCATGCTGCACTATAATACCAAAGCAGGTCTTGTGACTCGCGCCATATGGAAAACTCCGCATTATTATGCCCTGCCTTCTCGGTTTCCCAATGACCAGCTTTCGCCGACGGACACAATAACATTTGGCGCACACACCGACAGGTATCGTAGAGGATTCGCACCTCATTCCCTTTTCACCGCCTACGCCTTGGCAATAGCCATTTGCAGCATAGACGACACTCTGTGTGAAGCAATATTTATTTTTTTCAATATACCATATAATTTAAAATAAATCAATGGATAAATCAAACAAAAATATAATAAAACAAACTGTGCAGACAAGAAAATGTATTGACAAATCAAATTATCGGGTGTATAATGTACTAAATTTAATAGAAACCGTTGAGACAGAAAAAAGGCAGACAAAGAACTTTAATAGCGAGTGGATGGCGGTGAGAGTTCCACAAAGATTCCCTGCGTAATATGGACTGTTGAGGGCTGTGTTAAATGCACAGACGCAAGACTCGCGTGAGAAGTCGGGAGTATATTTGTACTTCGCACAAGTGCACGGCCTCGGCTGTGAAACAAGGTGGCACCGCGGATAATTTGTTATTATTCGTCCTTGGCAGGAGAGATTTAATTCTGTCGGGGGCGTTTTTTTGTTTTCTGCATCCTGACAGATAAAAGTCAGGACACAGGAGGAATATTATGAAAATGACGAAACGATGGCGCGTGGAAATTGCACATAATTGAGTATATAGAAATAAAATTTTGGAGGAATAAATAATGAAGTTTAATAATGTTGATTTTGATACCTATTTTAATAACTATCCTGACAAAAATGGACATTTTGGCAAATATGGTGGAGCGTATATCGATGATAAACTCAAAGCAGCAATGGAAGAAATTACAGACGCGTATTTTTCTATCTGCCAGTCAAGAAAGTTTATTGCGGAACTCCGCAGAATCAGAAAGGAATTTCAGGGAAGACCAACACCTATCTCGCATCTTGAGAGACTCTCTGACAAAATTGGTACGGGTGTTCAGCTTTATGCCAAGAGAGAGGATTTGAATCATACGGGCGCACACAAGCTTAATCATTGTATGGGAGAGGCTCTCCTTGCAAAGTATATGGGTAAAAAGAAGATTATTGCAGAAACGGGCGCGGGTCAGCACGGTGTTGCTCTCGCGACGGCCGCAGCTTATTTTGGACTTGAGTGCGACATCTATATGGGAAGCGTTGATATAAAAAAGCAGGCACCAAATGTAGCAAGAATGAAGATTCTTGGAGCAAAGGTAGTTGAGGTTAATCATGGGCTGCAGACATTGAAAGAGGCGGTAGATGCGGCATTTGATGCATATAGCAGAGAGTATAATGACGCCATGTATTGCATTGGTTCAGTCTTGGGTCCGCATCCGTTTCCGATGATGGTACGAGACTTTCAGAGTGTTGTTGGTATCGAGGCAAGAGAACAGTTTATCGAAATGACAGGGCACCTTCCAAATGCGATAGTTGCATGTGTTGGGGGTGGCTCAAACGCAGCCGGACTTTTTGCGGGATTTTTAAATGACCCTGTAGATATATATGGGGTTGAGCCGTTTGGTAAAGGCGATAACCTTGGTGAGCATGCGGCAAGCCTTAAGTATGGAACTGAAGGTATAATGCATGGGTTTAACAGTATTATGCTTAAGGATGAAAACGGTGAGCCTGCTCCTGTATATTCTGTCGCGAGCGGACTTGACTATCCATCATCCGGCCCGGAGCATGCGTTTCTGCATGAGATAGGTAGAGTCAAATATGATGGCATAAATGATGAAGAGACAATTGAAGCGTTCTTTACGCTGTCAAGACTTGAGGGTATAATTCCTGCAATTGAAAGTGCCCACGCTGTTGCATACGGCATTAAACTTGCCAAGACGATGGATAAAGGTTCTGTTCTCATTAACCTCTCTGGCAGAGGCGATAAAGACATGGACTATATAATAGAAAACTACGGAATCAGATAACAAAAAACACGCCGATTGGCGTGTTTTTTTGTTAAACTATAAAGACTTTGTCGGCTAATGATGTTACTTTTTCGGCGGCGACATTTGCTGCCGCTTCGGTCTCAAACGCACCGAAGACAGAAGTTCCGCTGCCACTCATAAGAGATATTGTGGCGCCACTTTCTATAAAGGATTTTTTTATATCATTTATTATTGGAACTTTCATGGCTGTTACACTCTCTAAAATGTTGCCATAGTTTTTTGCAATCATATCAATATCGCCGCGCCGTATGCCCTCTGCGACAGCTGGAACGCACAGGCTATCCGGGCGGTTGCTTAAATTTAGGTTTTTAAATACAAACGCAGTTGATATAGACTCCTTAGGCTTTGCGATAACATAGTATAGTTTCGGAGGCATTGGTAACGGTGTAAGAATTTCTCCTATGCCTTTAGCCAGAGCACATCCACCAAGAATGCAAAAAGGCACATCCGCGCCAATGCCTGTACCGATTTTCAAAAGTTCATCTGTATTAAGCGGACATCCTGTTAGTGAATTTAGTGCCTTGAGCACACCTGCTGCATCTGCGCTGCCGCCGGCAAGGCCTGCCCCGTGGGGGATTCGCTTGTTTATAACAATATCTGCGCCATGGTTTATGCCGATGGCGTGGAAAAATTTTGTTGCAGCAGAGTGCGCGATGTTTCTTTCATCACACGGCAAACTCTCGTCGTCGCAGGAGAGACATATCTTTCCGTCATCGCGCAGAGAAACTGTTATGGTATCATAAATGGGAATCTCCAAGAAGATAAGTTCTAAATCGTGATAGCCGTCTTTTCTTTTGGCGATGGCATCAAGAGACAGATTTATCTTTGCATTACAATTTAGACTGATAGAGTTCATATGTAAAGTCCTTTCAAAAAACGCCGCTGATAAGCGGCGTTTTCTTGATTATTCTTGTTCGTCTGTGGTGTCAGGCTTATTTTCAAAGAGTTTATCAAACTCGTCGCCCTCGATTTTTTCTTTTTCAAGAAGAAGTTCAGCCACCTGAATAAGTTTATCCTTATACTGTGTCAGAATGTCTGTGCATCTTTTGTAGCAGCCATCTATAATGTCTTTGATTTCAGCATCAATTTTTGCTGCGGTATCCTGACTATAATCGATAGTGTGACCATAATCTCTGCCGAGAAATACCTCGTTATTCTGGTCACCGAAGCATCTTGCACCCAACTTGTCACTCATACCATACTTGGTAACCATAGATTTTGCAATGTTGGTTGCTCTTTCTATATCATTTGAAGCACCTGTGCTGATGTCATCAAGCATAAGTTGTTCTGCCACGCGTCCGCCAAGAAGAGAAACGATTTCCTCAAGCATCTCGGCCTTTGAGTTAAAGAAGGTATCTTCTTTAGGAAGCGATAAGGTATATCCTCCGGCCCTTCCTCTTGGAATGATTGAAACTTGATGAACCCTGTCTTGTGTGGGTAACATCTTTGATACAACCGCGTGTCCTGCCTCGTGATAAGCCGTCAATTTCTTTTCGCGCTCTGTTACCTTGCGTGATTTCTTTTCGGGGCCTGCAACAACCTTCATAATCGATTCTTCAAGGTTTGCCATAGTAATCTTGTCACTCTTCTGACGGGCGGCAAGGATTGCTGCCTCGTTCATAAGGTTTTCTATGTCTGCGCCTGAGAAACCAATTGTGGTTTTTGCAAGAACAGAGAGGTCAACATCGTCTGCAAGGGGTTTGCCCTTTGCATGTACCTTCATTATGGCCTCTCTGCCTATGACATCGGGTGAATCAACTACAACCTGTCTGTCAAAACGGCCTGGACGAAGGAGAGCGGGGTCAAGAATGTCCGGACGGTTAGTTGCGGCAATAATAATTACGCCTTCGTTTTCACCAAAACCATCCATCTCAACCAGAAGCTGATTAAGGGTTTGCTCGCGCTCGTCATGGCCACCACCGAGGCCTGCGCCTCTGTGTCTGCCGACCGCGTCAATCTCATCAATAAATATAATACATGGCGAACATTTCTTTGCGGTCTCAAAGAGGTCGCGTACTCTTGATGCGCCCACACCTACGAACATTTCAACAAAGTCAGAACCTGAGATTGAAAAGAATGGCACACCTGCCTCGCCTGCAACAGACTTTGCAAGAAGAGTTTTACCCGTTCCCGGAGGGCCGACAAGAAGCACACCCTTTGGGATGCGCGCGCCAAGTTTGCGGAACACATCCGGAGATTTAAGAAAATCAACAATTTCGCGGAGTTCTTCTTTTTCTTCGTCTGCGCCTGCAACATCGTCAAAAGTCTTGTTTGTCTTCCCGTCTGCAGTCATCTTTGCTTTGCTCTTGCCAAAGTTCATCATGCCACGGCTACCGCCGCCATTTTGACGCATAAAAGAGAGCAAGAAAATAGCAAAGAAGATAAACAACACAAGTGTTGGGAGAAATGTCAACCACCAGGGCGGACTGTATGGCAGAGGGGTATCCACCTTTAACTTACCCGCGCTTATCTGATTTTGCATTTCTGCGCCAACATCTTCTCTCAAAGCCCAATATCCAGGAACCTCTACTTCGAGCATTGTGCCGTCTCTGAGTACTGCTACTGCAACATCGTCGACAACCGAAAGTTCGGTAACCTCGCCCTGCTTTATTTTAAGCACCAGATCAGAATAAATATTCTTGTCGGGCTGGGTGGGCGCAGAGGTCAGGGTAAATATTGCAACTATAATTGCAAATAGCAACGCATAAATGCCCATGCTTCTAAAATATCGCTTCACTTTATATCCTCCTACTAAAGTATGTTTTAACATTTAAGAATATATAAATAATTCAATTTATAAGTATATCACAATATTCCAAAAATTACAAGCCAAAAATCTAAGGTTAACAGAATGTTTATAAATAAGATTAAATCATCAGATATATTCGCCAGGATATTACATAAATCCCCTTGACATATGAGTCATGGGTAAATAGAATATAAGCATATGATATTATTGTATCCGCATAATAATAGGAAAATGAGGAAGCTTTGACTTAAATGAAAGGAATGATGAAGATGTTTAAAAACAAACTAAAATGTATGACAACTATCTGTGTTGCATTTGCTCTGTGCTTGTGTGCACTTTGCGGATGCGGAGCAGATGAAGCGCCGGAGAGCAACTATGATTTGGAGCCAAAAAGGGTAGAGGTAACTATGGACAGTGGCGAGAAATTTATTATAGAAACGGCTCCTTCTTTTGCGCCTGAGACATGTGCCAACTTTTTGAGTCTTGTTGAAGAAGGTTTCTATAACGGGCTTACATTTCATCGCGTGATTGATGGGTTTGTTGCGCAGGGTGGAGACCCCAACGGGAACGGAACAGGTGGTAGCAGTAAAAGCATTAGAGGAGAGTTTGCGGAGAACGGATTTGAACAGAACACACTCTCTCATACAAGGGGCGTTGTATCAATGGCAAGACTCGGCGGAGATATGGATTCGGCAACCAGCCAGTTCTTTATTTGCTATGATACTCTTACATCGCTCGATGGCAAGTACGCGGCTTTTGGCAAGGTTGTAGAGGGAATGGAAGTAGTAGATAAATTTCTCGAGGTGCAAAGAGACGGAGCGGGAATGCCATCAAATCCTATTGTAATTAAAGAAATGAAAATAATCGAAAACTAAAGTATAAAATTACAACGCTGACACATAATACCAAAAGAGGTGATATGTGTGAGTGTAAAAAAGAAAAAAAGAAATTCTGCCCTTGAGCCAAAGAATCTAATTGCTATGGCTATAGCGGCAACTGCGGTTATTCTGGTAGCGGTGGTTATGAGACTTATATTGCCAGGTGCGGAAAGGAAAGAAAGCTTTGACGAAAAGGCATGGCGCTCGGCAATTATTGAGTCAGGCGAAGAAAATATAAACAAGACGCAGACTATGGCGGACAGTGGACTCAATGATGTGTATAACGAGGAGGTTGTGTCAACTGCTGCAAACGCCCAACCTGAAGCCGAAGTAAAACCCTCCACAGAGGGAGAAACGCAGCGGAGGGGATTTATTCCGCCTGTTAGTGGAGCGGTGACGACAGATTATTCAGGCGAGGATCTTGTGTATTCGAAAACCATGGACGATTGGAGAACACACAACGGAATCGATTTTGCCGCGACGGACGGAGAAGAGGTTGTGGTAGCTGCAGATGGAACAATAGAGGAAATTGTCGATTCGGGCATGATGGGGACAACTGTAATTGTTTTGCATAGTGGCGGAGTAAGGACCATATACTCAAACCTTGCCGATAGCGTACCTGTCGGAGTGGGCGACAGCGTGAAACAGGGTGGCACAATCGGTAAGGTGGGCGGCACAGCGGCGGCAGAGGTGTCTGAACCGCCTCATATTCACTTTGAGGTAAGTTTGAATGAGGAACCTGTAAATCCTCACGATTATCTGCAGGATATGGGAGATAATGGGGAATAAAAATAGACGGCGGCATATTTGCCGTCGTTTTCTATATATTTCTATATATAGGGACAAAACCGCCAAAAACTTGAAAAAAAGCCTTGACACAAGAGGAAAATCGTAGTATAATATCTAGGCGTGGCAAAGACATACGATGAATCTGGAGGTGGCGAAAGCGCGTATTTACGCGGGTTTCGGGAATTTCAGAGGAGATTGTCCGGTTTAAGAAAAACGGGCGGAAGGGTCACACTTCTAAAGCAGAATACACTAAAATTATCGTAGCGGCAGTATGCTGATGTCGTTTCGGGATTATTGTGTCTGTATGCCCCGAACCGTTGCTCCGAGCGCTTTTTCGGAGGATTGTCGGATTCGGGTTTAATTATCAGGCTGTGCGAAACGCCCGGCACAGTGTAAACTTATTTTTATTAAGGAGGGTATAGCATGGCAGCAGAGAAAATCAGAATCAGATTAAAGGCTTATGATCACAACCTTATCGACCAGAGCGCCGCTAAGATTGTTGAGACCGCAAAGAGAACAGGATCAAAGGTATCAGGTCCTATTCCTCTTCCAACAAGAAAGGAAGTAGTTACAATTCTTCGTGCGGTTCATAAGTATAAAGACAGCCGTGAGCAGTTTGAACTTAGAACTCACAAGAGACTTATTGATGTTCTTGGTCCTACAGCAAAGACAATTGATGCACTCAAGCATCTTGACTTGCCGGCAGGTGTTGATATCGAACTTAAGATATAGTTTGATATCAGGTGGCATTGCTTCATTATATATAAGCAGTGCGAAATTAAAGTAGAAAAAAATAAATTTTGGTTATGTTGGCATATGTCAACCACTAACCCGCAAGTAAGTTCTAAGGAACCGATGCTTGTGTAAATTAGGAGGAAAAAAATGAAAAAGGCAATCTTGGGTAAAAAAATTGGAATGACCCAGATCTTTACAGAGGACGGCAATCTTGTACCGGTTACGGTTATAGAGGCAGGTCCTTGTCCTGTTGTCCAGAAAAAAACTGAAGAAGTAGACGGATACGTTGCAGTTCAGGTTGGTTTTATGGACAAGAAGGAAAAGAGATCAAACAAACCAGAAAAGGGACACTTTGCAAAGGCAAACGTTCCTGTAAAACGTTATCTTAAAGAATTCAAACTTGACAATGCAGCTGAACTTAATGTTGGCGATGTACTCGGTGTTGACCAGTTTGCAGATGGTGATGTACTTGATGTTACAGGTACCAGCAAGGGTCATGGATATGCCGGCACCATTAAGAGATGGGGAACTCACAGAGGTCCTATGACACACGGTAGCCATTATCACAGAGGCCCCGGTTCACTCGGTGCATGTTCTGACCCATCAAGGGTATTTAAAGGAAAGAAGCTTCCAGGTCACTATGGTGTGGATACCGTTACTATTCAGAACCTTGACCTTGTGAAGGTAGATACAGAGCGCAATCTTCTGTTGGTTAAGGGTTCGGTTCCCGGACCTCGTGGCGGATTGCTCGTTGTTAAAAACGCAGTAAAGGCAAACGCCTAAACCGCAGAGAGAGGAGGAAATAGAGAATGCCTACAGTAGATATTTATAATGTTGACGGTAAAGTAGTCGGCAGTATGGATTTAAATGAAAACGTGTTTGGCGTTGATGTAAGAGCCGACGTTATGCACGAAGTAGTAGTTAACTACTTAGCAAACCAGAGACAGGGCACACAGAGCACCAAGACCCGTACAGAAGTACGTGGCGGAGGTATCAAGCCCTGGAGACAGAAGGGTACAGGCCGCGCAAGACAGGGTAGCATCAGAGCTCCACAGTGGGTTGGCGGTGGCGTAGCTCTCGGTCCTAAGCCAAGAGATTACAGATACACCCTTAATAAGAAAGTAAGAAGACTTGCTCTTAAGTCTGCTCTTACTGCTAAGGTTCAGGATAATGAGATTATCGTTCTTGAGTCACTTGCGGCTCCTGAGATTAAGACAAAGCAGATTGCTAACATCTTAAAGAATCTCAATGTTACAGAGAAGGCTCTTATCGTTCTTCCTGAGAACGACAAGAATGTAGTTCTCTCAGCAAGAAACATCAGAGGTGTTGACACAACTTATGTTGGTGCAATCAATACCTATGAAGTTCTCAACCACACAAAGTGCATCATATTAAAGGATGCAGTTACAAAGCTTGAGGAGGTGTACGCATAATGTTATCATACGATATTATTAGAAGACCTATCATCACAGAGCAGAGCATGGATCAGGTTGCGGAAAGAAAGTACACCTTTGAGGTTGCTAAGAACGCAAACAAGATCGAAATTAAGAAAGCCGTTGAAGAGATTTTCAAGGTTGAAGTTGAAAAGGTTACAACCATGAATTATGACGGTAAGCCCAAGAGACAGGGCGTGTTCACAGGTAAGAGAGCCGATTGGAAGAAAGCGGTTGTAAAGCTCAAAGAAGGCAGCAAGACAATCGAAATCTTCGAGGGTTAATTTAATCGGTTCAAAATTTGCAGATAAGGAGATTTAAAAATGGGAATTAAGAAATATAATCCTACTACACCTTCGCTGCGTCAGATGACTGTTTCAGACTTTGCAGAGATTGATAAGGTTGCACCTGAGAAATCTCTTCTTCGTCCTCTTTCAAGCAAGGCAGGACGTAACGCTAACGGAAGAATCACAGTTAGACATCGCGGCGGCGGCGCAAAGAGAAAATACAGAGTTATTGATTTCAAGCGCTATAAGGATGGTATGAATGCAACTGTTCTTTCAGTTGAGTACGATCCTAACAGATCAGCAAACATTGCACTTTTGCAGTACGAGGACGGAACTAAGACATACATCATTGCTCCTCTCGGACTTAAGAAAGGCGATGTAGTAGTATCAGGTGAGGGTGCAGACATTAAGCCTGGTAATGCAATGGAGATTAAAGACATCCCCGTTGGTACACTTATTTACAATATTGAGCTTTATCCCGGCAAAGGCGGACAGCTTGTTCGTAGTGCGGGTAACACAGCACAGCTTATGGCTAAAGAAAATGGTTATGCACAGGTTAGACTTCCATCCGGCGAGGTTCGTATGGTAAGACTTAATTGCCGTGCAACCATCGGTCAGGTTGGTAACACTGATCACGAAAACATCAACATCGGTAAAGCAGGAAGAAAGCGTCACATGGGCTTCAGACCAACCGTCCGCGGTGTTGTTATGAACCCGAATGACCATCCTCACGGTGGTGGTGAGGGTAAGTCCCCAATCGGTATGCCGAGCCCTGTTACTCCTTGGGGTAAGCCGGCTCTCGGTTACAAGACCAGAAACAAGAAAAAGCAGTCTAACAAGTTTATTGTTAAGAGACGCAACGCTAAATAAGGAGGGATTATTCGTATGGGAAGAAGTATTAAAAAAGGACCTTTCGTCGATGCGAAACTGCTTGCCAGAATCGTAGCAATGAACGAAAAGAACGAGAAAAATGTACTCAAGACATGGTCAAGAGCTTCCACGATTTTCCCCGAAATGGTTGGACATACCATTGCGGTATATGATGGAAGAAAGCATGTTCCGGTATATGTTAGCGAGGACATGGTAGGTCACAAGCTCGGTGAGTTTGCTCCTACCAGAACCTACAAAGGCCATGCCGGTGCAAAGACCAGCAGATAATTGAATAAATAGAAATTATTCGCAAGTAATCTTTTATTTAATATGAAAGGAGCTGCACACAGATGGAAGCAGTAGCAAAAGTTACTCATGTCCGCATCGCACCCCGTAAGGTTCGTACAGTTATCGACCTTATCAGAAACAAGCCAGTTGGCGAAGCGATCGGCATATTAAGAAATACACCAAAGGCTGCAAGCCCGGTTGTAGAAAAGCTGCTCAAGTCCGCTATGGCAAACGCAGAGAACAACCACAATATGAGTGTTGAAAATCTCTATGTTTCAGAAGTTTATGCGGACCAGGGTCCTACTCTTAAGAGAGTTCAGGCAAGAGCGCAGGGCAGAGCATTTAGAATTAACAAGAAAACAAGTCATATTACATTGAAACTTCAGGAGAAGGAATAAGATAGGAGGTAAGAATATGGGTCAGAAAGTTAATCCACACGGTCTGAGAGTTGGTATTATTAAAGACTGGGATTCACGTTGGTTTGCTGACAAAAAAAGCTTCGGCGACAGCCTCGTAGAGGACTATAACCTCAGAGTGTTCTTAAAGAAAAAGTTATTCCAGGCCGGAGTTGCAAAAATCGAAATTGAGAAATTTGCTAATAAGGTTCGCGTTTCTATCCATGCAGGTAAGCCCGGTATCATTATCGGTAAGGGTGGCAGCGAGATAGAGAAGCTTAAGAAAGACCTTGAAAAAATAACAGGCAAAACTGTTATACTTAATGTAATCGAGGTTAAAGTTCCTGATATGAACGCACAGCTTGTTGCAGAGAACATTGCATCACAGCTTGAGCGTCGTATATCATTCAGAAAGGCAATGAAGCAGTGCATGGGCCGCACAATGAAATTGGGCGCAAAGGGTATCAAGACATATGTTGCAGGTCGTGTAGGAGGAGCAGAGATTGCCAGAACAGAGCAGTATCATGAGGGTACTATCCCTCTGCAGACTCTCAGAGCTGACATTGACTATGGTTTTGCTGAAGCAGATACAACCTATGGTAAACTTGGCGTAAAAGTTTGGATTTACAAAGGTGAAGTTTTGGCTGAAGGCAGAAAGACAGATGCTCAGACTGAAGCAAAGCCCAGAAGAAGACAGGGCCGTGCGGAAGGAGGCAAAAAATAATGTTATCACCAAAAAGAGTTAAGCGCAGAAAGGTACAGCGCGGAAGAATGAAAGGTGCAGCGCATCGTGGTAACAAGGTCGTTTACGGCGATTTTGGTATTCAGGCGCTCAGCCCTGCTTGGATAACAAGCAATCAGATAGAGGCTGCCCGTGTAGCGATGACACGTTATACAAAGAGAGGCGGCCAGGTATGGATAAAGATTTTCCCGGATAAGCCGGTTACAGCAAAACCTGCTGAAACCCGAATGGGTAGTGGTAAGGGTTCACCGGAATACTGGGTTGCAGTGGTAAAGCCAGGCAGAGTTATGTTTGAGATAGGCGGCGTATCAGAAGAGGTGGCGCGTGAAGCGCTTCGTCTTGCTATGCATAAGTTGCCACTTAAGTGTAAGTTTGTAAGAAAGGCAGACCAAGAAACGGAAGGTGATAGTTAATGAAAATACAGGATATAAGAGACCTTTCAACGCAGGAGCTTGAAGATAAAATCAAGGACTTGAAGGAAGAGCTTTTTAACCTTCGTTTCCAGAACGCTACCAACCAGTTGGATAATACAACAAGAATAGCTGGCGTTAAGAAGGATATTGCAAGAGTAAAAACCGTCCTCAAAGAAAAAGAGCTTGGAATCGGTTCAAGCCAGAATGCGTAGGAGGTGTAGGGAATGAGTGAACGTAATTATCGTAAAACCCGTGTCGGTGAGGTTATCAGCGACAAGATGGATAAAACAATAGTAGTTGCTATTAAGGAAAATGTAAAGCACAAGCTTTATAACAAGGTTATCAAGCGTACCTACAAGCTTAAGGCGCATGACGAAGAAAACGTTTGCGGCATCGGCGATAAGGTGAGAGTTATGGAAACCAGACCTCTTTCCAAGGATAAGAGATGGCGTTTAGTTGAAATCGTTGAAAAGGCTAAATAAGCTTTTAAAAGCGTTTGTATGGTTGCATCCGCAACCGTGGTTATACGAAAAAAGATAGGAGGAAATCCGTTATGGTACAACAGCAGAGTATTTTGAAGGTTGCTGATAACAGCGGTGCAAAGGAAATCCTTTGTATTCGTGTTATGGGCGGATCTTTCAGACGCTACGGTAATATCGGCGATGTAATAATTGCTTCTGTTAAAAAAGCAACGCCCGGCGGTGCTGTTAAAAAAGGAGACGTTGTTAAGGCAGTTATTGTCCGCAGCGTTAAAGGCGTAAAGAGAGCTGACGGTTCTCAGATCAGATTTGATGAGAACGCAGCAGTTATCATCAAGGATGATAAGACCCCCAGAGGCACACGTATATTTGGCCCTGTTGCAAGAGAACTCAGAGACAAAGAATATATGAAGATTCTCTCGCTTGCGCCTGAGGTACTTTAGTAATAGTTTTATGTTTTGCTGTTGCAGAGCATAAATAAGTCCTTATATTTGAAGATAGGAGGAAAAACAATGGCTATCAACAAGATGCACGTTAGAACCGGCGATCAGGTAGTTGTTTTGTCCGGCAAGGACAAGGGCAAAAAGGGTAAGGTTTTATCCGTAAATCCTGAAAAGCGCATGGTTATTGTTGAAGGTGTTTCTATGGCTACCAAACATAAAAAGCCCAGAAAAATGGGAGAAGTTGGCGGCATTATTAAGCAGGAGACACCAATATATGCAAGCAAGGTTATGAATGTTTGCGGAAAGTGCGGTGCTGCAACAAGAGTTGGACGCAAGGTTCTTGAAGACGGAACACACGTACGCTTCTGTAAGAAGTGCGGCGAAACATTTTAGTAAAAATTGATTAGGAAGGAGGTTTCACTCTAAATGAGACTTGAAGAGAAGTATACAAAAGAAATCAAGGATGCTTTGATGGCGAAATATAGCTACAAGAGCACAATGCAGATTCCTAAGCTTGATAAGGTAGTTATCAATATGGGTGTTGGCGATGCCCGCGAGAACTCAAAGGCAGTTGAGAATGCGGCAAACGACCTTGGTTTGATTACAGGTCAGAAGGCTGTAATCACAAAGGCTCGCAAATCAGTCGCTACATTTAAAGTCAGAGAAGGTATGAACATCGGTTGTAAGGTTACACTCAGAGGTTCAAAAATGTATGAGTTTGTTGACAGACTCTTTAATGCAGCGCTTCCGCGCGTGCGTGACTTCAGAGGTATAAACCCAAACTCCTTTGACGGCAGAGGCAACTATGCGCTCGGCATCAAGGAGCAGCTTATCTTCCCTGAAATTGATTATGATAAGATTGACAAAATTCGCGGAATGGACATCATCTTTGTTACTACTGCCAAAACAGACGAAGAGGCAAGAGAGTTACTCACATTGATGGGTGCACCGTTTACGAAATAGTGTCGATAAGGAGGATTAAAGCTTATGGCTAAGAAGTCAATGGTAATAAAGCAGCAGCGTAAGCAGAAGTATGCTACAAGAGAATACAACAGATGTAAGATTTGCGGCAGACCGCATGCATATCTTCGCAAGTTTGGTATTTGCAGAATTTGTTTCCGTGAGCTTGCTTACAAGGGACAGATTCCAGGCGTAAAGAAGGCGTCATGGTAAACTGAGTTTTAAAATAAGTGAAGTCAGGTGACCGACAGAAGATGTCACGGACGGTCAAACCGACTTTGATTCCGATAAAAAGGAGGTTGGAACTATGCATATTACAGATCCGATAGCGGATATGCTTACAAGAATTAGAAATGCTAACAATGCAAGACACACCACAGTAGATATTCCTGCATCAAACATGAAGAAGGCAATTGCTGACATTTTGCTTCAGGAAGGATATGTTAAGAATGTTGAGATTATAGAAGATGGCATTCAGGGTGTGATTCGCATTACATTAAAGTATGCAGAGAACAAGCAGAAGGTTCTTACAGGTCTTAAGAGAGTTAGTAAGCCAGGTCTTCGTTCTTATGCATCAAAAGAAGAGCTTCCCAAGGTATTAAAGGGACTCGGTATTGCAATTATCTCTACTTCTAAGGGCGTTATGACAGACAAAGAAGCTCGTCGTCAGAATGTAGGCGGAGAAGTATTGGCATTTATTTGGTAATACAATAATTTGTAAGAAAGGAGGAGAATTCATTGTCACGTATAGGAAAGATGCCGATTGAGGTACCCGCTGGTGTTACCGTTACAATTGGACAAAACAATGAAGTTACCGTAAAAGGCCCCAAGGGTGAGCTTAGCGCTCAGCTCAGCGGGGATATGATTATAGAACAAAACGGCAACATTATTGAAGTAAAGCGTCCATCTGATCTTAAAGAACACAGATCACTTCACGGACTTACAAGAACTTTACTCAGTAATATGGTTGTTGGTGTAACCGAAGGTTTCAAGAGAGAACTTGAAATCAACGGTGTAGGTTACAGAGCAGCAAAACAGGGAAATAAACTTGTAATGAACCTTGGTTATTCTCATCAGGTTGAGATGGAGGAAATCGACGGTGTTACAATAGAAGTTCCTCAGCCTAACCAGATTATCGTTTCAGGTGCCGACAAGCAGAAGGTTGGTCAGTTTGCAGCGAATATTCGCGAGAAGAGACCTCCTGAACCTTATAAGGGCAAGGGCATTAAGTATGTTGAAGAACATATTAGACGTAAGGAAGGTAAGGCCGGTTCTAAGAAGTAATTAACCGTCAGGAGGTGTAAATTTAATGATTAAGAAGACAAGTAGTAATGTATCAAGACTTGCAAGACATGCGAGAGTTCGTAAGAAGGTTTCAGGAACTGCACAGATGCCGAGACTTTGTGTGTTTAGAAGTCTGAAGAACATATACGTTCAGATCATTGATGATACTGCGGCGAAGACTTTAGTTTCTGCTTCATCACTTGACGCAGAACTCAAGGCAAACTATGGTGGCAACAAGGAAGCTGCAAAAGCAGTAGGAGCTCTTATTGCAAAGCGTGCACTTGAGGCTGGTATCTCCGAGGTTGTATTTGACAGAGGCGGATATGTTTATCACGGCAGAGTTGCAGAACTCGCCGCGGCAGCTCGCGAGGGCGGACTGAAATTCTAATTAGTTTGAAAGAGGTGAATCGAAAATGGCAGAAAAAGGTGAAAGAACCAAGAAGCAGCCGCGTATAGAGGCGGATACGCTTGATATACAGGAAAAAGTAGTTCATCTTAACCGTGTTGCAAAGACCGTAAAGGGTGGTAGAACAATGCGCTTTAGTGCATTAGTGGTTGTCGGTGACGGCAATGGCCATGTAGGTTACGGTTCAGGTAAGGCAGCAGAAATCCCGGATGCAATTCGCAAGGGTATTGATGAGGCTAAGAAGAACATGATTACTGTTCCTATGGTTAAGAGCACAATTCCTCACGAAATCATCGGTGAATCTGGTGCCGGAAGAGTTCTCTTAAAGCCGGCTGCAGAAGGTACCGGTGTTATTGCAGGTGGCCCCGCCCGTGCGGTGCTTGAACTTGCAGGTATCAGAGATATAAGAACAAAGTGTCTGCGCAGTAACAACCCAAGAAATGTTGTTGCAGCAACAATAGAGGGTCTGGCATCACTCAAGAGTGTAGAAGAGGTTGCTCAGCTCAGAGGTAAAAAGCCGGAAGAGATCCTCGGTTAATTAAAAAATAAGACAGGAGGATTTAACCATGGCAAGTACAATAAAAGTTACTCTTAAGAAGAGTACAATCGGATGCAAAAAAGACCAGATTGCTACAGTTGAAGCACTTGGCCTTAAAAAAATAGGACAGACCGTTGAAAAACCTGATAATGCTCAGATCAGAGGAATGGTTTTCAAGGTAAAACATTTGGTAGAAGTATCCGAG
This sequence comes from Clostridia bacterium, assembly GCA_045614945.1. Taxonomy (GTDB): domain Bacteria; phylum Bacillota; class Clostridia; order Monoglobales; family Monoglobaceae; genus UMGS1820. The sequence continues at coordinate 47,611 of JAZLDW010000050.1, forward strand.
TAATTAAAGACACATTCGGGCATATAGCCCGTAAAACTAATTTTTGATAAAAAAGGAGGAGGTGTACTCAATGAAACTTCATGAATTATCTCCGAGCGAAGGCTCTAAGAAAAATGCGTTCAGAGTTGGCAGAGGTCACGGAAGCGGCAACGGTAAGACTGCCGGAAAGGGTCACAAGGGTCAGAATGCCCGCAGTGGCGGTGGCGTGCGTCCCGGCTTTGAAGGTGGACAGATGCCTATCTACAGAAGATTGCCTAAACGTGGATTTAAGAACATTTTTGCAAAAGAATATGTTTCTGTAAATGTAGAAATGCTTAACCTTCTTGAAGATGGAATAGAGGTTACCGCTCAGGTTCTTAAAGAGGCCGGTATTATTTCAAAGGTTTGTGATGGAATAGTGATCCTCGGTCGTGGTGAGCTTAACAAGAAGCTTACTGTAAAGGCAAAGAGATTTAGTAAAACAGCAGCAGAGAAGATAGAGGCTGCTGGCGGAAAGGCTGAGGTGGTATAAGATGTTTGAGACAATCAGAAATGCATGGAAGATTGTTGACTTAAGAAAAAAACTTATCTATACTTTTATTATGCTGATAATCTTCAGATTGGGCTCTTGTATCCCTGTTCCTATGCTTGATGCGAGTCAGATAAGCGCGCTCTTTAGTGCTGAGAACTCAATGTTTGGATTTATTGATATCGTATCCGGTGGTGCTTTCCAGAACGCAACAATTTTTGCGATGAGCATTACCCCATATATCAATGCTTCAATTATATTCCAGCTTTTGTGCGTAGCAATTCCGGCTCTTGAGCGTCTACAAAAAGAAGGCGAAGAGGGCAGAAAGAAGATTGCCCAGATGCAGAGATATGCAACGGTTGTTTTAGCTCTTATTCAGGCAGTTGGTTTGTATTTCTTACTCAAAAGCTACGGTGCGGTTACAAATCCAAGCTTTGGAACAGCAGTTGTTGTTGTTACGACATTTACTGCAGGTACCGCTTTCCTTATGTGGCTTGGTGAGCAGATTACAGAAAAGGGTGTTGGTAACGGTATTTCGCTTATCATTTTTGCAGGTATCGTATCAAGACTTCCGGGCGCTTTCACATCACTTTATGCTGGTGTGCAGGCAGGTACGCTAAGCTGGATTTTAGCAGTAGTTGTACTTATACTTGCGCTCGTTGTTATTGGCTTCGTTGTAATGGTTAATGAAGCGGAGCGTCGTATGCCTGTTCAGTACGCAAAGCGCGTAGTTGGCAGAAAAATGTACGGCGGACAGAGCACTCATATTCCTATTAAGGTTGCCGGTGCAGGTGTTATTCCTGTAATCTTTGCAATGTCAATTATGGCATTCCCAGGCACAATTGCAAGCTTCTTTGGCAAGACTGCACAGAGTGGCGGATTCTGGGGTGGCTTCCTATGGGTGTTCTCAGGTCAGTCCTGGGTGTATGCTATACTTTACTTCTTGCTGATTATATTCTTCACATATTTTTACACGGCAATTCAGTACAATCCTATTGAAATGTCAAACAATATGAAGAGAAATGGTGGATTTATCCCCGGCATCAGACCAGGCAAATCAACATCTGACTATATTGCTAAGGTTCTTTCAAGAGTTACTCTTGCGGGTGCGTTTTTCCTTGGTATAATCGCAGTTATCCCGATCTTTATGAACCTTGGACTCAACATTGCTAATTTCTCAATTGGTGGTACATCACTTCTCATCGTAGTTGGTGTTGCACTTGAGACAGTTAAGAGCATGGAGTCTCAGATGATTATGCGTCATTACAAAGGATTTTTAGAATAAGTAAATAAAAGCTTGCGGAAGAGTAGAAACTATCTCTTGTATAACAGGAGATAGAGTTCTGCTCTATCCGTTTATACGGATAATTTAAATTTTGTCCAAGAAGGGAAGTAAATTTCATGAGAATGATATTATTGGCAGCCCCTGGAGCGGGAAAGGGAACGCAGGCTGAAATACTATCTAAGCATTTTAATATTCCAACGATTTCGACAGGTGCCATTTTGAGAAAAAGCATAAAAGATGGCACAGAGCTTGGCAAACTTGCAAAGCGGTATATTGACGATGGAAGGCTTGTGCCGGATAATGTGATGATAGATGTAATTAAGACGCGCCTTAATGAAGATGATTGCATAGGTGGATTTATACTTGATGGATTTCCGAGAACTATTCCTCAGGCAGAGGCGCTTAGAAATTCTGGTATTGAGATTGATTGTGTGCTAAATATCGTGGTCAGTGACGAAACAATTATTGAAAGATTGTCAGGAAGACTTGAATGTTCAAAGTGCTCAGCTACATTCCATAAGGAGCATCGCAAGCCTGAAAGAGATGGTATATGCGATGTCTGTGGGGGAAAACTTGTAACAAGAGCCGACGATAAGCCTGAAACGATTAAGGATAGACTTGCGACCTATCATTTTAAGACCGAGCCACTTATCGATTTTTATCGCAAACTTGATTTGCTTAGAGTTGCTCGCGGTAGAGACGATATAAGTGACACGACAAGAGAGATTTTGAGTGTTCTTGAAAAATAGAATGTATATTGCTCACGGCCTGCGAAAGCAGGCCTTTGGCGAGAAGTCCGAGGTATATTATAATGGTGACAATAAAATCGAAATCAGAAATTGAAAAAATGAAGTTTGCAGGCGAGGTTACCTACGGCGCACTATGTGCTGTAGAGAAGGTAATCGCACCGGGAGTCACTACGGCAGAACTTGATAAGGTTGCTGAGGAGTACATAAAATCCAAAGGGTGCAAAGCATCATTTAAAGGATATGGTGGCTTTACGGGAAGCATATGCGCAAGTGTGAATGATGAGATAATTCACGGCATCCCGGGTAGCAGAGTATTAAAAGAGGGCGATATAATAAGTGTTGATGTCGGAGCCTGCTACAAGGGCTATAATGGAGACGCGGCAAGAACCTTTGGAGTCGGGAAAATATCGGATGAGGCACAGCGTCTTATAGATGTGACTCGGCAGAGTTTTTTTGAGGCTCTTAATTTTGTAAAAGAAGGATATCGCATTGGTGATATATCGGCGGCAGTGCAGAAATATGTTGAGAAAAATGGCTTTTCCGTTCTTCGCAGATATTGCGGTCATGGAATTGGCGCGAATCTTCATGAAGACCCGGAAGTGCCAAACTATGTGACATCTGCCAGAGGGATAAGAATGAGAGCGGGAATGTGCCTTGCGATTGAACCGATGGTGTGTCAGTTTGATTATAAGACATACACGGCTGATAACGATTGGACTGTTATCACAACAGATGGCGGATTGACGGCGCACTATGAGAATAGCGTACTTGTCACAAACGGCCAACCTTTTATACTTACTATGCCGCAGAAATAATAGTGATCTTCAGAAGGGAAGGAATTTAAATGTCAAAGCTTGCGGTTGGTGATATGGTTGTTTCTCTTTGCGGACACGACAAGGGCGAGTACTTTATTATAATAGGCGTTGAGGGCGATAGCGTTACAATCTGTGACGGAAAGCGCCGAAAAGCTGAAAAGAAAAAGAAGAAGAAAAATAAGCATGTGAGTCCGGTGGGGCTTCGCAGTGAAATTATAAATAATCTGCCGCTGTTTGCGGTGGATGCAAATATCAGACGGGAGATAAAACGCCTGAGAGAACTAATATAGGGGAGGTGTAATTTATGTCAAAGGAAGATGTTTTGGAAGTTGAAGGAACTGTCCTTGAAGCGTTGCCAAATGCTATGTTTAATGTAGAGCTTGAAAATGGTCACAAGATTTTAGCACATATTTCAGGAAAGCTTAGAATGCATTTTATCAGAATTTTGCCCGGGGATAAGGTTACAGTTGAGATTTCACCGTATGACCTGACAAAAGGAAGAATAACCTGGAGAGCAAAATAAACAGGTGCAGAGACGACAGTTGCCGGGCGAACAAAAATGTTCGCCCGTTTTTATCTTTTGGAGGGATTTTATGAAAAACCTACATATTATATTGATGCTTATAGGGGCTATGGTGCTTGGGGGGTGCGGAGCAGGAGAAGTTCAAACCTCGGGTGAAGTTGTTGAAAAACCAGTGGTTGAACAAAAAAGCATTACAATCACCTGCGCAGGAGATTGCACACTTGGTACAGATGCAGCTTTTGGCGGAATTACTCTGCCTGTTGAGATGGTAAATCGAGGCAACGATTATGGCTACTTTCTGAAAAATGTAAAGCCTTATTTTGAAAATGATGACTTGACCATTGTAAACCTTGAGGGGACATTGAGCGACAGAGGCTCAAGAGAGGACAAGACTTTTGCCTTCAGAGGTAATCCTGAATATACAAAGATTTTGACAGAAGGTTCTGTGGAGGCGGTGACCCTTGCCAACAATCATAGCAGAGATTATGGCGAGATAAGTTTTGAAGATACAAAAAAGTATCTTGATAAAGCAGGTGTTGTGTGGTTTGAAAATCTGAATACAAATGTTATTGATGTAAAAGGTGTCAAGGTTGGACTTGTAGGACTTTATGCTCTCAATGGCACTGCCGAGGGGAATTTGCCAAAATCAATGGAAAAGGTAAAGGAAGACGGCGCAGAGATAATTATTGTTCAGATACATTGGGGTATAGAGGGCAAAAATTATCCGACGGCCGAGCAAGTTTCCCTGGCTCACGCCGCAATAGATTTGGGAGCGGATTTGGTAATTGGACACCACCCCCATGTTCTGCAGGGTGTAGAGAGATACAGGGGTAAAATGATTGCATACAGCCTCGGCAACTTCTGTTTTGGAGGAAACCAAAACCCAAGAGATAAGGATACAATGATTTTCAGACAAACCTTTACCATAAAGGAAGGAGAAGTTGACACTACAGATTACATGGTTATACCTTGCTCGATTTCTTCGGTTTCAGACAGAAATAACTATCAGCCAACCCCGGCTGTTGGAAACGAAAAAGAAAGAATAGCGCAGAAGATACAAAATTTTTCAAATGAGCTTGGAGACCTTAAAGTAAGATTTGAGGGAGAAGAAATAACAGACTCCGCCCAAGAGACGTACGAGGAAGTAGAAATCAACGAAAATACAATGGTATTGTAAAGATCCGAACCGTTGCTCAGGATGACAACCAATGCGCCTCGTCTTGTCATTCTGAGCACAGCGAAGAATCTGAAAAGAAAAACATATATAAATCAAAAAGTTCTTGACAACAGACAAATCTTGTGATATTATTATAGGGTTCACTTTATGTGTGGTAGTATGTAAATGTGGACGAGTCAACTTTAGGAGGTGGAGGAAATGAAAGTAAAACCTTCAGTAAAACCTATTTGTGAAAAATGTAAAATTATCAAAAGAAAAGGCAAAGTAATGGTAATTTGCGAAAATCCTCGTCATAAGCAGAAGCAGGGTTAAGCAAGGTTCTTTTGGAGCAGGGTCAGGCTTAAGAACCAAAATTACTTTTAAGCTGATTCCGCACATTGCGGGTGAAATTCTGCTCCGTTGTTTTTTCTAAAATTAATGGAGGTGAAAATTTATGGCACGTATTGCAGGTGTAGATTTACCAAACGATAAGAGAGTTGAAATAGGACTCACATACATTTTTGGTATTGGTCTTTCTACTTCAAAGAAAATTCTTGCGGCAACAGGTATCGATCCTGATATTAGAGTTCGTGACTTGACAGAAGATCAGGTATCACAGCTCAGAGCTGAGATTGATAACTACAATGTAGAGGGTGACCTCAGAAGAGATATCGCTCTTGACATTAAGCGTTTGATGGAAATCAACTGCTACCGCGGTCTGCGTCATAGAAAGAGTCTGCCCGTTAGAGGTCAGCGTTCTAAGACAAATGCAAGAACCCGTAAGGGTCCTAAGAAGACCATAGCAAACAAGAAGAAATAATAAGCTGTTTCTTTTATAGAAGCATCACTACCGCTTATTATTAAAGGGGCAGACACATTGTGTCTGTAGTTAATTGAGATTTTTCTGTATTTATATGCAGATATTCGTATTTTCAGGAGGTGAAAAATACAATGGCAAAGGCAGTTAAAAGAACTCGTCGTCGTAGAGAGAAAAAGAATATCGAACGCGGCGCAGCACATATTAAATCTACATTTAATAACACCATTGTTACAATTACAGATGTAGCCGGAAATGCTATTTCATGGGCATCAGCCGGCGGTCTCGGTTTCAGAGGCTCAAGAAAGAGCACTCCGTTTGCGGCTCAGATGGCTGCAGAAACCGCAGCAAAGGCAGCTATGGAGCACGGCTTAAAGTATGTTGAAGTATACGTTAAGGGTCCGGGTTCAGGACGTGAAGCTGCTATTAGAGCTCTTCAGGTTGCAGGACTTGAAGTTAATATGATTAAAGATGTTACACCTATTCCTCATAACGGTTGCAGACCGCCTAAGAGAAGACGTGTATAGTTCGATTTTGGATTTTGTAAGGAGGATATAAGAATGGCTAAGAATACGCAACCAATTCTTAAAAGATGTCGTTCGCTCGGTATCTCCCCTGCTGTTATGGGCTATGATAAGAGCTCAAACAGAGGAGATGACTCAAGAAAGAGAAAAAAGAGCGAATATGGTATGCAGCTTAATGAAAAGCAGAAGGTTAAGTTTATATATGGCGTTCTTGAAAAGCAGTTTGCTAAATATTATGTAATGGCAACCAAAATGAAGGGCGTTACAGGTGAGTGTTTGCTCAGCATCCTTGAGTCAAGACTTGATAACGTAATCTTCCGTATGGGTCTTGCCAATACAAGACGCGAAGCAAGACAGATTGTTAACCACAGTCATGTTACTGTAAACGGACAGAAACTCAACATCCCATCATACCTTGTTAAGCCTGGTGATGTAATCGGTCTTAAAGAAAGCAGCAGAAACGCTGACCGTATGAAGGATATTGTTGAGAGAAATTCAAGCAGAATCGTTCCCAAGTGGATTGATATGGACAAGAAGACTCTCGAAGGCAGAATTGTTGCACTTGCAGATAGAGAGGATATTGATTATCCGGTTGAGGAGCACATGATCGTTGAGTTCTACAGCAGATAATAATTTGTTGCAGATAAAACTGTTTGTTTTGTAATATTTAGGAGGGCTGACAATGATAGAAATAGAAAAGCCAAAAATAGAATGCGTTGAAGCATCTGAAGATAACAAATACGGCAAATTTGTTGTTGAGCCGCTTGAGAGAGGCTATGGTACAACCTTGGGCAACTCTCTCAGAAGAATGTTACTTTCCTCACTTCCGGGCGTTGCTGCCACATCCGTTAAAATTGACGGAGTTTTGCACGAGTTTACAACCGTTCCCGGTGTAAAGGAAGATGTTACCGAGATTATACTCAACATTAAGAATTTAGCTGTTAAGCTTCATTCTGATGCCCCGAAAACTGTTTATATAAATCACGAAGGTGCAGGCGAAATCTGTGCCGGAGATATCAAGCACGATTCGGATGTAGAAATCATTAACGAGGATTTGCACATTGCAACTCTCAACGAAGACGCAAAGCTTTTTGCAGAGATTACTCTTGACAGAGGTCGTGGATATGTTTCTGCAGACCGTAACAAGCAGCAGATGCAGCCTGTTATCGGCGTAATTGCTACAGACTCGATTTATACACCTGTTCGCAAGGTTAACTACACAGTTGAAAACACTCGAGTGGGCAATGTTACAGATTATGATAAGTTGTCACTTGAAGTATGGACGGATGGCACAATCCCTCCGGCTGAAGCTGTAAGTCTTGCGGCAAAAATTATAAGCGAACATATGAGTTTGTTTGTAGACTTATCAGACGATGCCAAGAATGCTGAGATTATGATTGAGAAGGAAGAGAGCAAAAAGGAGAAGGTTCTTGAAACAACAATCGAAGAGCTTGATCTTTCTGTTCGTTCTTACAACTGTCTCAAGCGCGCTGGCATCAACACGGTTCAGGATCTTACAGCGAGAACTGAAAACGATATGATGAAGGTCAGAAACCTTGGACGCAAGTCGCTTGAAGAGGTTATCGCAAAGCTGGAGGCAATGGAACTTTCCTTGTCAAATGACGATTAATTGACCGAAAATTAAAGAATTTTAGAAAATGAGGTGATAATTATGGCACACCAGAGAAAACTTGGCAGACCGACTGACCAGAGAAGAGCTATGCTCAGAAATATGACAACATCTCTTCTTGAAAACGGCAGAATTATTACAACTCTCACCCGTGCGAAAGAAGTACAGAAGCTTGCTGACAAGATGGTTACACTCGGCAAAGCTAATACACTTCACACAAAGAGACAGGCGCTTAGTTTTGTAACAAAGAGAGATGTAGTTTCAAAGTTGTTTGATGAAATCGCACCTAAGTTTGCTGAAAGAAATGGTGGCTACACCAGAGTTATCAAGATGGGCCCAAGGCGTGGCGACGCTGCTGAGATGGCAGTACTTGAACTCGTAGACTAATTAAAAATCAAAATCCCCTAATCGCACAGGTTGGGGGATTTTTATTGTGGATACAACAAGGTTCCGGGGTACCCGACCGCAATCTTTGATTGCGATATCGGGTCGGGTTCTTATTTTGTGCCATTAATTTGATGTTTGCTTGACAACATAAAAAAAGTATGATAAAATTTATCTATAACATAAGAAAGCGGTGAAGAGAACAGATGGAAGACGGCGATGGCGCGGATAACGCTAACCCACATTTGTTTTATTTGGTAATATAGACAAGGCAGGACCACTATATGTAATTGTGGGTCATTTGCTTTGTCTTTTTGTGTTTTAAGATAAATATATTGGAGGATAAGAATGGATATATCAATCTGGTTTATGCTAGGATTTCAGGCGCTTCTCATTGCGCTAAACGCGATATTTGCCTGCGCCGAGATAGCGGTAATTTCAATGAACGATACAAAGCTTGCGCGTCTTGCAGCCGAAGGTGACAAGAGGGCCAGGAGACTTGCACAGCTTACAAGCCAGCCTGCAAGATTTTTGGCGACGATTCAGGTTGCGATCACTCTGTCAGGGTTTCTCGGCAGTGCGTTTGCGGCAGAAAATTTTTCAGGCGAGCTAGTCGATTTGGCAATTAAGATTGGAGTTGTGCTACCTGCGGAGGTTCTCGATACTGTCGCGGTTATACTGATAACGGTTATCCTGTCATACTTTACTCTTGTTTTTGGTGAGCTTGTGCCCAAACAGGTTGCCATGAGAAACGCAGAAAAACTTGCACTTGGTATGTCGGGGCTTATTTCGGCTATATCAAAACTCTTTGCGCCACTTGTTGGATTGCTGACCATTTCTACCAACGGAGTGCTCAGACTTTTCGGTATTGACCCAAACGCTCAGGACGAAGAGGTAGGCGAGGAAGAAATTCGCATGATGGTTGATGCCGGCAGCGAAATGGGTACGATAGATGACGAAGAAAGAGACTTTATTCAGAATGTCTTTGATTTTGACAACCTTGATATTGAGGATATAATAACTCATAGAAAAGATGTAGTTATGCTCGATGTCGAAGATGACGATGCGACATGGGCAGAAACGATTTCGGCGACGGGATATACATACTATCCTGTCTTTGAGGGAACCGCTGATAAGATTGTAGGCGTGCTAAACACCAAGAAGTATTTTCGTCTTAAAGACCAAAGCCGCAAATCTGTTATGGAAAATGCGGTTGCTCCGGCTTACTTCGTGCCGGAAAAGCTAAAGGCAGATGTTTTGTTCCGCAACATGAAGAGCGAAAAGACCGAAATTTCGGTTGTTCTTGACGAGTATGGTGGCATGAGCGGCATTATAACTGTAAAAGATTTAATAGAGGAGTTGGTTGGCGATTTGTCAGATGACATGGAGACAGAGGACGATGCGTCGGTTATTGCTGTTATCGGAGAGGGCGTGTGGGAAGTAGCGGGCAGTGCAGACATTGAAGAGGTTGCCAATGTGCTTGGAGTATTGCTTGAATCGGAGGAATATGATACCTTGAACGGACTGATTTTTCACACCCTTGGGCAGCTTCCTGAAGAGGGAGAGGAACTTGAAACAAAAGAACTTTCTATAAAGGTAACTGCTATTGAGAATCATCAGGTGAAAACCGCAGTAGTCAAAAAGAAAATTGAGGAGTAAAACAATGGGGAGATGCTGCCCCATTGTTTTGTTTTGAGGCAAAAGATGTTATATTTCAAAAAGGTTAACAAATTGTAACTATTGAATCTAAATTGTTGACAAAGTAACCTCAAATGGTATAATTACATACATAGTAGCATTAAAATAGGATTAGTTTAATCAAAAATAAAAACACAGAGAAGGGGGAGGGGAATTGAACAGAACATTTAGATTACTTGTAAGTGTTTTTACAATGGTTTTTATTATTTCTTCGGTGGTGTTCGGCGTTTTTGCAGCGCAAAAATTATCAGAACTTTCCCTCGGCGATGAGGTATATATACAAGGGCTTGAGGAAGAAAGCAAAGAGTACGGGATAATTAATATGCTTCTCGTTGGAGTTGATGACGGAGGCTTCAGAAGCGATACGATTATGCTTGTGTCGGTTGATAGTTACTCGGACCGCATCAATCTTCTCTCTATTCCGCGTGATACAATGGTTAAGGCGAAGGGATATACAGTGCAAAAAATCAACGCACTTATCGGGCTTGGAAAACAAGCAGTTATAAATAAGAAACTTGATGAACCTGAAGAGTTGCTGATTGATATGGTAAAGGAACTTACAGGGTTGCCGGTTCATTATTTTGCAACAATTGATTTTGATGGGTTTATTGAGGTTATCGATGCGGTAGATGGCGTTGATTTTAATGTTCCCTACAACATGAATTATGATGACCCTGTTCAGGGGTTGCACATTCACTTAAAGGCTGGACAGCAGCGCCTTGACGGACAGGCTGCGCATGACTTTATGAGGTTTCGCCAAAACAACAGCGGAGGGGCACCGGGAGAGTATGTGCTTGGCGATGAGGGAAGAGAGTATTGGCAGCAGGAGTTTATTAAAGAACTGATCAGGCAAAAGTGTAGACCGCAATATATTAAAAATCTTGATGATATATTTGATGTTATAAGCAGGAGTGTTCGCACCAATTATACCATGAAGGACCTGCTCGGCCATATTGACCTTATGCAGAGCGTGGATTTGTCAGAAATAGGTTCCCATCAGTTGCCTGGACATACCGAATATATAGATGGTGTTTGGTGGTACAAGTGTAATAAGGAAGAGACAAGAAAGCTTATTAATGAAGTGTTTTTGCCAAAGAGTAAAACAGAGTGGGAAGAATACAAACAGACCAAGGAAGAAACCTCGGGCTTTGAATCTATAGACGCAATACACAATGCGACAAATTAAGATGTGTCTTGTCAGGAAATGCATCAGTTAATATAAAATTTGCAAAGGAGCATGGTAATGAACAAGCAATTATTGAATGCAGACTTTAAAAATATCTATGTAGAGAAGGATGATTTTCAGACATCGTTTTCCTACAGAACCGGCATGACCGTTTATGAAGAGGTATTCATAAACGGAAGACTTATGGCAGCGGGCTGGAACACATCAGGGTACACCCTCAATGTTCTTGAGTCTTTTCCAACAAGAATTGCCGGACAGGCGCGCGATATGTTTGGCGCGGCAAAGGGTAGCGGAAGAGGCGAGTTTATCAATGGTAACTCCTTTGATATAGAAGCAGACGGCATTTCTCTTGACAGAACATGGGAAATGATAGGTTTTGAGCAGACAGAAGAAAAAATAGAAAACACAAATGCGGATGTTGTTCACGGCAGACTGACACTGAGAAGCAAAAGCCGTGATATTGAGGCGGTTGTACATACCATGCTTGATGGCACGCCGATAATATCTCGTTGGATTGAGGTGAAAAACAATTCATCTCAAAGAATTAACATTAGTAGTGTTATACCTATGTGTGGCGGCATAGAGAAGATTAAAAGCTGGAAAGAATATATGAAGGGCGCGCCTGATAGTTCAAAAATATATTCAATAGGGTATATGGATGGCTCTCAATGGGGGCATGAAGGTTACTTTAAGTGGCATGATCTTCCAAATATTAACTACGGAATAACTGGAAAATATATTGGAGATCAAAGATTTCGCCATCCTTTCTTTGCGCTCAGAAACAATCTTATGGGTACAATGATGATTGCGCAGCTTGGCTGGACGGGAGGATACGATTTTAACTTCCAGTTAGATACTGATATATCAAGGTCAGATGTTATTACCTCAACATCAATGCTCTCGTTTGATGTAAGAGTGACCGCACCAAATCCAATGCTTATATTGGAGCCGGGTGAGGAGTTTGTCTTCCCGACTATGCATGTTGGAATGCTTCATGGTGATTTCGATGATGCGATAAACTCGATGCACAAGCATACAAGAAAAACCGTGTTTACTATGCCTGCTCCGTTTGGTAAAAAAGGCTGGATAGAATGTGGAATGGGCGCAGAGCGTCTTATGGATGTAAAGGCAAGTAAACACTTTATAGATACAGGAGCGGCTGTTGGAACAGAGGCGTTTATTGTTGATGCGGGGTGGTATTGTCCTCTCAACACAGAACAGACTGAATGGGGCAAGAGAGCGGGCGACTGGTATCCCGACCCAGAGAGATATCCAAATGGTATTGCTGAAATTCGCGACTATGCACATAGCAAGGGTATGAAGTTCGGCCTTTGGGTAGAAATTGAGGCGGCAGGTGCGCTCGCTGAAAAGTTCCGCGCAGAACATTCTGACTGGATTGTAACAGACGAGTATGACACTGTCGGCAGACTTCTTGATTTTGCAAATCCAGAGGTAGTAGAATGGGCGGAGAAAGAGCTTTCAAGAGTTATAGAAGAGTACGGAATGGAGCTTTTCCGCATTGATTATAATTTTGCACTCGAGAGCAGAGTATATGCTAATGAGAAAAACGGAGTTTATGAAAACTCCTTCCTTCGTTATTACAACAATGCGGTTGCTATGTTTAACCGATTGAAAAGAAAGTATCCTGATGTCATCTTTGAAAACTGTGCTGGTGGCGGAAGTCGTACAGACTTAAACTTTGTAAGCAACTTTACACATTCCTGGGTATCGGACTGGCAGGTTGCCCCCCGTTCGTTTGCGATAACCAACGGAATGACAATGGTTCTGCCGCCCGAGATGGTTGACAGACTTGTAAGCGGTATGAATTGTCACACCAGGGGTTCTCTTGATTTTCAGGTTCGTAACACTATCTTCGGAAGACCCAGCACTAACGATTATAACTGTATTGGCAGCGAGATGAATGATGATCAACTTGCATTTGTAAAGCATACATTTGATATTTACAGAGAGCATATTCGCCCATATATAGACGAAAGCCTGATATTTCATCACACGCCAGAACTAGTTTCGGGACACAACGGTGCAGGCGGTGTAGTTGAGTACCCGCAGGGCGTCGGAATTATAGAACGCGGAACGGAAAATGGCAAGCATGGTGTTATTGGCGTGTTTAAGCTTGCAGATTCTATGGATGAAAACCTCGTTATCGTTCGTCCAAAGGGGATAGATATGTCTCTTAACTACAAAGTGACATATGATAATCTTGGTACATCATTTGTTGTTTCGGGAATGGAGCTGTACAGAGATGGATTGGTAGTTCAGATGGAGGGAGCAATCACATCGGAACTTATTATATATGAGGAAGCGTAACAGTCAAACGAGGTAGCAGACTGTCAGAAAATGACGCGCGGAGTGAATTTATGAAAATACTTGGTGTTGATTTTGGAGATAGCCGTACAGGTTTTGCGATATCTGATGCTCTTGGCTTTGGGGCAAATGTCCTTGACGCCTATAGGAGCAAAAGCATGAAGGCGGTGGCAGAATATACGGTTTCTCTCGCAAAAGAACAGGGCGTTGAGAGAATTGTTCTTGGCTACCCTAAAAATATGAACGGAACACTTGGCCCTCGTGCAAACAAGACGAGACAGCTCAAGACAATGCTTGAAGAACTTGGGGATATTCCTGTAATACTGTGGGACGAGAGGTTGACTACGGTTTCGGCACACAATCTTATGAACGAGACTAATATCCGTGGAGACAAGCGTAAAAACAGTGTTGATAGCATCTCTGCCGCGTATATTTTGCAAGGATTCCTTGATAGTCTTAAATAATTATAAAGATTTAAAAGAAAGGAGAGTATTGATATATTTAGGACTAAATATATCATACAAGAAGAAAATGTCAGAAAATTATGAAAATCCATATCTCATAGACTTATATGATGAGGATGGGAACAAGGTGGTATTTGAGCATCTGGACACCGTAGAGCATGATGGTGGGGAGTATGTGATTTGTATTCCTTATGATGAAGATGAGGAAGATGTTACAGAGGTTGTGATATTTAAGATAGTTGAAGACGAAGCGGGAGAGGAAATTCTCTCGCAGGTGTTTGATGCAGATGTAATATCCCCTGTGTATGAGATATTCAAGGACAGGAATGCAGACCTGTTTGAGTTTAACGAATAATCCACGCAGAGCAAGAAATAAAAGGGCGTTTCAATGATTTGAAAAGCCCTTTTTTGTTGCAAAAGGCTTGACAAATGATAAAATATATTATATAATGGGTTGGTTAAGGTGGGAAAGAAGTGGTTTTATCATGGAAAGACTGAAAAATCCCAATAAGGTTGTAGGTATAAAACAGACAAAGGCTGCAATCAAAGATGGATGCGCGCTTGTTGTTTTTGTGGCAAACGATGCAGACCCTCAGGCAGTTCGAGAGGTTGTTGGCCTCTGCGATGAGACGAAGACGGAGATTGTCTGTAAATATACCAGAAAAGAAATTGCAAGGGCGTGCAGAATTGATGTGCCTTGCGCAGCAGCCGCTGTTTTAAAATAGTTAAAACACACTTTGTGTTTTATATAAAGCGGATTGAGAAAGCCGCAAAAATTTATATGTATGGAGGTGAACATATTGCCAACATTTAACCAATTGGTCAGAAAGGGAAGAGCGACAGTTGAAAAGAAGTCAACTGCTCCTGCGCTCCTTAAGGGCTACAATACCCAGAAGAGTCAGCTTACCGATCAGGCTTCTCCTCAGAAGAGAGGTGTTTGCACATCGGTTAGAACAATGACACCTAAAAAGCCTAACTCAGCGCTTCGTAAGGTTGCCAGAGTTAAGCTCACTAACGGAATCGAAGTTTCTGCTTACATTCCGGGTATCGGTCACAACCTTCAGGAACATAGCGTTGTTATGATCCGTGGTGGTAGAATTAAGGACCTTCCTGGTGTGCGTTATCACATTATCCGTGGTACACTTGATACCTCAGGTGTTGATAAGCGTATGCAGAGCAGATCTAAGTACGGCGCAAAGCGTCCTAAATAAGATCCAAGCAATTTAAAAATGTAGTGCATATATGTTCTAAAAATATTCTTTGACCTATATGCACGACAGCGGACCAAAGAGTCCGTTGAGTACCTTAATGGTGAATAAACCTAGTGAAGGAGGGGAAGAAAGTGCCAAGAAGAGGTCATATTGCGCGTCATGATGTATTGCCAGATCCTATATACAACAGCAAGGTTGTTACAAGACTTATCAACAACATCATGCTCGACGGCAAAAAGGGCGTTGCCCAGAAAATAGTTTATGATGCATTTGACATCATTAAAGAAAAAACCGGAAAAGATCCTGTAGAGGTATTTGAGGAAGCGATGAATTGCGTTATGCCTGTATTAGAGGTTAAGGCTCGTCGTGTCGGAGGTGCTAACTATCAGGTTCCGATCGAGGTTAGACCTGACAGACGCGAAACACTCGGTCTTAGATGGATAACATTATTCGCAAGAAAGAGATCAGAGAGAACAATGGCAGAGCGTCTTGCAAACGAACTTATGGATGCTATTAACAGCACCGGCGGCGCGTTTAAGAAGAAGGAAGATACTCACAAGATGGCAGAAGCGAATAAAGCATTCGCTCACTACCGCTGGTAATTTT
>JAZLDW010000051.1:0-35619 GCA_045614945.1 Clostridia bacterium
CATATCACGGCAAAGACGGATTTGATGCCTTTTCTCACTATAAATCTGTTATGGATAAGAAAACATGGATTGATTTGCCTATGCGTTATCAGCCGTATAAAAACAAGCTTTATGAGGAACTTTTACATATTTTCTTAAAATAACGAACGGTATCTAAATCGTTCGGCTCTTCCAAGCACGAAGGGGGTACGCAAATTTGTGTACCCTTTGTGCTTTTCTTTTTTAGCTGATTTGAACCAACGAGCCTGCGAGCCGCTTGCGGACGCAGGGGACCGAGCAGGCGCTGGATGCTGAAAGCTCACTGATTGTTATTGCGAACACCACCAAACTTGTAAAGAGGAAAATATATTATAGCTAAAACCAAAAGTTTCGGATAAAAGAATAAAATAAAAAGTAATATTTTTTATTAAGTATATTGCTTTTTTATTTTTGAGGAGTATAATAAGTATGAAAAGTATAACAAATATAATTAGGGGGGACTGAAATGAGTAAAAATAAATTCGTAGGAATAAGTAAAGTTGGGGAAAAAGGTCAAATTGTAATTCCAAAAGAAGCAAGGGATATGTTTGATATAAAATCTGGGGATTCTATTATTGTTCTTTGTGATAAAACAAAGGGAATTGCCTTATTAAAGGCTGATGAGATAGAAGATTTAGCAGAAAAAGTTTTTTTGAAATAAATAATACTTTGAGAGAGGTGTTTTTATGAAAGTTGTATTTTTTAATATTCCTGCACATGGCCATACTAATCCAACTTTAGGTGTAGTTAGAGAATTAATAAAAAATAATAATGAGGTTTATTATTATTCTTATGAAATCATGCGAGAAAAAATTGAAAGTGTTGGTGCAAAGTTTATTTCTTGTGATAAATTTGATTCTCAAGTGAATTTAACTTATGAAGATAAAGAAAAAATAACTAAAGATATGGCTTTTTCAATTAAACTAATTGTAGATATGACCTTAAATTTAGATGATAAAATATTAGAAGAAATGAAAGAATTAAAACCAGATGTTATTATCGCAGATTCGATGGCTTTTTGGGGAAAATTAATTGCTAAAAAGTTAAATATACCTTTTATATCTTCAACAACAACATTTGCATTTAATCAATATTCTGCAAGAGTTATGAAACAAGAAAAAATAGGATTATTTAAATTAATAAAAAGTATTTCAAAGATAAATAAAGCCTTAAATAGATTAAGGGAAAAAGGATATGAGGTAAAAGATGTATTAGATATTATTGGCAATGATAATAATACATCAACAATAGTATATACATCAAAATATTTTCAACCGTATTCTGAAACTTTTTCTGATAATTATGCTTTTGTAGGACCAATTATGCGTAATGTTACAGAAAATATTGAGAAATCCGAAATTCCGAATATTTATATTTCTTTGGGGACAGTAAATAATGAAAATATAGATTTTTATAAAAGTTGTTTTGATGCATTTAAAGATGAAAATGTAAATGTAATAATGGCTGTCGGTAATGAGATTGCTAGTGATAGTTTAGGAGAGATACCTAGTAATTTTACTGTAAAGCAACAGGTTGACCAAATGGCGGTTTTACAAATAGTAGAAGTGTTTATTACTCATTGTGGAATGAATAGTGTAAGTGAAGCATTATATCATGGAGTTCCTTTAGTGTTATTTCCTCAAACAACCGAACAAAAAGGTGTTGCAAATAGGGTAATAGAATTAAATGCAGGTGTACTTTTAGAAGATACTTATAATCCTGTAGAAATAAAAAAGACAGTTATGCAGGTACTAGAAAATAAAGAATTAAGAGAAAATGCAAATAAAATAAAAAAATCGTTTATAGAATGTGGTGGAGCAAAAGAAGCAGCAATATTTATAGAGAATAAAGTATAGACTGAAATTATAAACATTGCCCCAAAAATGTTTTAGTAATGCTAGTTGAATATAAATCATTTGGTTTTCCCATGCAAAAAGACCACCCAATCGGGTGGTCTTTTTTGCGTTCTTTTATAATAATATTATTTTTTAAGATATTTTAAAACTTCTTGTGTAACGAGTTTGGTAAGTTCATCAACACTCATATTATTTGAAGAAGAATCATTTATAACTGCCTTACCATCACTACTAAATAGCTTCATCTTTTTAATGCTCTCTTGTTTAACAGCTTCAACTGCCGCAGGAATAAGGTCTATAAGTCCTTTTTCCATGCTTGAGAATTTCTTAAACTCTGCCTCAACTGCTGCAACATTAATGTCGGTAAAGATGTTAACCTTGCTGATACCTTCTTTTATGGCAATCTTAAAGTCATTATCTGTAAGACCGGAACCGCCATGAAGAACAAGCGGAACATCAATAGTTTTTGCAATTGTACGAATTCTGTCAAAATCAAGTTTAGGAGGAAGCTTATATGCACCATGTGCGTTACCAACAGCGATCGCAAGAGCGTCAACACCTGTTTTTTCTACATAGTCCTTTGCAAGTTTAGGATCTGTAAAATATTTTGAAGGGTCATCAAGGTGTGAACTACCCTCGGCAGATCCTTCGTTGTCACCAACATGACCTAACTCACCCTCAATGGTTGCGCCATATGAATGAGCAATGTCAGCCATCTCTTTAACCTTGCGTACATTTTCGTCGTAAGAATCTGTTGAGCAATCATACATAATAGATGTAAAACCAAGCTCAAGAGCGCGAATACATGTATCATATGAAAGTCCATGGTCAAGATGTACAACAACAGGAACAGAAGCTTTTTTTGCCATAGGAATAAGATAATAAGAAACCTCATCCAATGGACCATAGGGAAGCAAAATCTCTGCTGTACCCATTATAACCGGAGATCTTGATGATTCAGCAGCATTAATAATACCGCGTGCAAGTTCCAGGTTTACAGCATTAAACAAACCAACTGCATATTTGTTTTGTTTTGCAGGTCTTAATACATCATTTAAATTTACAAGCATTTTAATTTCCTCCTTGGTGAAATTATATTGTTATAACATCAACATTGTTTTCAGACATTAATTTAAGAATTTCTTCGCTAAGCTGTGCGTCTGTAATAAAATGTTCAATTTTATCAAAAGTAGTAAGTTTCATAAATCCAACTTTACCAATTTTGGATTTATCACAAAGATAATAGCGTTCGCGAGAGTTTGCAATCATATTTTGCTTGATATAACCCTCTTGTTCGTTGCCTTCAAGAATAATATTAGAATCACTGATTCCTTTGCTTGAAAAGAACATCTTGTATGCGAAGTAACTATCCTGAATAGATTTTTCTGCTAATGCGCCAACAAGTGATTGGTTGTTGCTTACAAGACCGCCAATTGCTATTACTTTAACTCCATCAATTCCTGAGAGTTCATTTATAATACGAATAGAGTTTGTAATAACAGTAAGATTCTTCATATTTTTAAGCTCTTTTGCCATATAAAATGTTGTTGTTGAAGCATCTAAAAATATGCTGTCGCCTGAAGCTATGTACTGTACTGCCTTGCGTGCAAGAGCTTGCTTTACCTCTACATTTATAGCCTTTCTCTTTTCAAGAGAAGGTTCATAACTTCCAGCGTTTAATGGTAGCGCACCGCCGTGTGTTCGGCAAAGAAGCTCCTTTGCTTCAAGTTTCTCCAAATCTCGTCGTACTGTTTCATCTGTAACCCCAAGCTGTGCACTAAGTTTGCTTACCATAACGACACCATCTTCGTCAAGAATTTCCATAATTCTTTTTTGTCTTTCAAGTGCAAGCATTTTTGCTACCTCATTTCCAATTATTTTTGCCTTGTCTGCAAATTATTTTGTGAGGATATGTACCACATCACCATTTTTAAGACCTGTTGAATTAGCATCGTCTGTATCAATATGCATCTCTATATTAAAATCCTCTCTAACACGGATTTGCACATCATAAAATTTTGTAGGTTTAATACCATCAATGACAACATCAACATAGTCATTATCTTTTATATTCAACACTGATGCAAAATCAGGAGTCAAGTGTATATGACGATTTGCGATTATAACGCCTTCTTTTAAGTATATGCTGCCTTTAGGACCAACTACGACAATCTTTTCTGAATCCTTAATTTCACCCGATGGACGAACCGGAGGGCTAATTTTCAGAGCAAATGTATCTGTACGCGAGATTTCAACTTGAGTGTTTTTACGAACCGGGCCAAGTACACGCACATTTTCTATCGATTTAAGCGATGGGCCTACAAGTGTAACAACCTCGTTTGAAGCAAATTCCTTACCCATAAGAATTTTCTTAGGTGTAAGTTCATATCCTTTGCCAAAGAGTACATCAAGGTCTTCGCGGGATAGGTGTATATGTCTTTGAGAAACACCAATCTTAACATAGTCGCTGCCCGAGGCACTTTTGCTTGTCATATTTAATTCTTTTATAACATTTTTTACTGTATTTTCAATAATCTCTGAATTATTCATACAATTATCACCTTTTATATTGCTGGATTAGTCTTCGTAATCAAAGAACTTCATAATTTCACTATGCGGGTTTGCAATTACGGCTGCGCCGTGAACCTTTCCAAGAGGAGCTGCAGCAGCAGAACCTGCCTCAATAGCGGCAGAAACGGCAGATACATCACCTTTTATTATTATAGTAACAAGTCGTCCGCCTAATCTTTTTTCGGAATGAATCATACGCACATTTGCGGCTTTAGCCATAGCATCAAGTCCGGTTATGGCGGCTACAAGACCAGAAACTTCTAAAAGACCGATAGAAAAATCTACTTCAGGTGGTTCAATATTTGAGCCATAAAATGTCTTAGGGAGCTTCTTGTTGTATTTGTCCTTGTTTATGTCGAGCAAAAACGCCATTTTTTCCATATCTGTACCCGGACGGGGAATAACATCTGATACAACATACATTCCTTGTTCTTTTGCATAAGCTGTAGATGCATCAATTGCTGATCTTACAGAAGCTGTATCACCTTCAATCTTCATCTCCATAACAAGAGGAGCCGGAACAGCTTCGCTTTTTGGTCTTGTTCTGTCAAATGCAATTACTTTGACATCAGCCGTTTTAGCAGCAATATCTGCAGCACATACAGCTGTTGTAAAACTATATACTTCAAGCATTCCTAATGCGTTCATAGTATCCCTCCATTAGTGTATGATATCAGGTCAACATTAGACGATATGCAGACCATCAACCATTACACAACGCCTTTGTCTTGTAAATGAATGTGCAGCAGTTAAACCTTCTCCGGTCGGACCTGCAATTGTAAATGTTGTATATCCTTCGCCGCCCGCACCGATTCCTGCATAGGAAGGAGCATTCTTAACAAAAATTGTTGTTTCAACCGCACGAGCAAACTTTGTAAGATTGTCAATATTTTTTGAGTGGATATGTGCTGAGTGACGGTTTCCGTGTTCTGCCGCAACTGCCTTTTCAATCGCATCATCAATGTCACTTACGCGAACAATAGGAAGAATAGGCATCATCATTTCTACTTGTACAAATGGATGAAGTGCGTTTGTTTCGCAAATAATAAGTCTTGCGTCTGATTCTATGCCTAGTTCTTTTAAGAAGAGACCTGCATCCTTACCAACCCAATTTTTGTTAATAGAATACTTGCCATCTTTCTCAACAAGTGCAACTTTTACCAAGGCATCAATCTGACTATCTTTGAGGAGATATGCACCTGATTCCTGCATGGCTGCAATTAGCTCTGAAGCAATAGAATCAACAGCAAAACATTCTTTTTCAGCAATACATGGCAGATTGTTATCAAAACTTGCACCCGCAACTATATCACGCGCAGCCTTCTTAATATCAGCTGTTTCATCAACAATAACAGGTGGGTTACCTGCGCCTGCGCCAATTGCTTTTTTGCCTGATGAAAGAAGAGCATGAACAACACCGGGACCGCCTGTAGCAACCAACATGCGTACACAAGGACATTTCATCATTTCGTTTGATGTTTCCATTGTTGGCTTGTAAACTGAAACAACAAGATTTTCCGGTCCACCTGCTTCAAGAACAGCACGGTTAACAAGGTCAACTGCATAGTTTGCAGTTTGACAAGCATTTGGATGCGGGTTAAATACTACTGCATTACCGCCTGCAATCATACCAATAGAGTTACATATAACAGTTTCGCTTGGGTTTGTTGATGGAGTAATGCTTCCGATGACACCATATGGAGCCATTTCAACTAAGGTAAGTCCACAGTCACCTGTCATAACGGATGGATTTAAATCCTCTGTACCGGGAGTCTTGTTAGCAACAAGCTGATGCTTAATAATCTTGTCAGAAACCCTACCCATGCCTGTCTCGCGTACACCAAGCTTTGCGAGTTCTTCAGCTTCATTGAGTGTAAGCTCACGAATTTTTGATATCATTTGCTCTCTCTGCTCTATGCTGTATGCACGGAACTGATTGTATGCTTTACTTACAGCTTTGAGTGCATCTGACATATTGTCAAATACGCCCTTGTAAGAGCGTGCATTATCAATAGCGTGGCTGTTGTTTGCAACATTAGAGAGAACATTCTGGATAATTTCACTTAATTGTCTTTCATCGATATTCATAGATAATCATCAACCTTTCGTTACATTTTGTTGAGATAAATTGATTTTTAAAGTATTTTTTCCCAAAGCTTGGGATCAGGGTTTGGTGTTACAGAGTAATCGAGTAACATTCCCTTGTCGCCTGCGGCAACTTTTGCATTATCAACCGCTGCCTGAACAGCTGCAACCTCGCCTGTCATGATAAGATAGGATTTACCACACATGCCTCTGGCAATTCGGAGTTCAACAAGCGTTACATCAGCAGTTTTTGCAGCTGCATCAGCAGCAACAATAGCGGATGCGCCAGAAAATGTTTCTACAACTCCTAATGCGTTTGGATTTTCTACATCGACAGTTGCATATATCGCAGGAAATACACCTTCGTGAACATTACCAAGGACAAAACTGTCAATAAGGTTATCACCATGACGGACCTTGGCGGCATCAATTGATGCTTTTATAGCACTAAGCTCACCTGAGATAATTACAATATACTTACCAGGACAAACAACCTGAGCCTCAATAATTTCAACACTGGCTGTCTTGACAAGAGTATCAGCTGCTTGTATGCCGGTGGATACAGTAGTGTATTCCACCATTCCAATTGCTTTAGCCATAATTATTTCCTGCTTTCTATAATAATATGTTTATCATTAACCTCAATAATTTTTCCCTTAAAAGGGGAGTGCAGTGCAACGCCAAGCTTGCCATCGGGGGCAGAAGCTATAAGTGTATTTGCCTCAACAATATCACCCTTTTTAATTATCGGAACAGAGGGGGCGCCGATATTTTGATTAAGAGACAGAATGATTCTCTTCGGCTTAATTTCCTTCTCTGTAAGAGGCATTTTAACATTGTATTTGCCAAGACCAAGTCGTCTTATAAGACGCGAAACAGGCACATTCCTGTATGAGCGTTTTTCGGAGACACCGCTAAATACCGCATTGTCTTTAGATGGTGTAATCCCCTTACTGCGTAAACCCATTCTGTAGTCATTGATAAGTGTAGCAGGAGAAAGTCCCTGCATACATGCGTACATTTCGCATAGACCACATTGTGAGCAATAAAATGTATCTAAAAATGGTTTTACATCAAAGACCTTATTTTGTGATATCCCATGCATAAACGCTTGAGGGTCAATCGGATGACCCATGAGATTTCTTGAACACAAATCTGTACACATCCGGCAACTGCAGCATGCACTCATTGCGCGTTTTATGCCAATGGTTGATTTGACGGTCTTTCTTTGAACTATATAATGATCTTGCGGTAAGAGAATTACCGCGTTTGTTGTTTTCGTAATTAAGCTATGAGGACCCAATATTGTGCCCGTCATAGGTCCTCCAATGAGGTAGGAAGGATCTTCAATTTTTGAGCCGCCGCATAATTCAACGACTTCGCCTGCACTAATACCCAAAGGAACCTTAAGTACAGATGGATTTACTACTTCGCCAGCAACCATAATGTATTTGTGAGTCACAGATGCACCCTCGTTTACTGCCTTGTATATGTTATACATTGTTTCAACGTTGAAAACTGTAACCCCAACACTAATTGGAATATTGCCAGGCTCAATAGACCTGCCTGTTGCTTCGTATGTAAGAACAATTTCGTCTCCTGCGGGGTAAATTTCGGGCAAATATGAGATACTTACCTTAGGAAAAGCAGACATAACTGTCTTTACAGCTTCTGCCGCACCCTTATAGGACGGCTTAAGAGCAACAATAGCATTGTCCGCACCAACAACATCAGCAACAAGTGATAATGCGCTGACAATCTCAAAGGCGTATTTTTCAAGTATTTGCCTGTGAACCTTGAACAATGGCTCACATTCGGCACAATTTAAGATAATTGTGTCTGCCCGCTTATCAAGCTTAGCATAGGCAGGGAACCCGGCACCGCCTGCTCCGACGATGCCGTGCTCCTGTAAAATTTTAGCTAATGTTTCTAATTGCATAACTTACTCCAGTTCTATAGCGTCATCTATGATACCTACTATTGCAGCGTCTACAGGAGAATCTGCGACATTGCATCCAATGCGTGCGGCACTGCCTAAGGCTACCAAAACATCTTCGCCGATACCGGCGCCAACATTATCAATAGCAATAATTCTACCACCGCCTGCCATATTGTTATATGGCTCTACAATCATAAATTTATTTCCAAGCAAGTTTTCATTCTTGCGTGTTGCAACAACGCTACCAACCACTTTACCTGCTATCATCTCAAGTCACCTTTCGCTAAAAAAATTTTTAATGAAGGGAGATTATTTTAATGTAGGCAAAATCTTCTCAACATCACTGTGAGGTCTTGGAATTACGTGTGTAGCAATAATCTCGCCAAGTCTTGTAGCAGCGCTGCCGCCAGCTTCAACCGCAGACTTAACTGCACCTACATCACCGCGTACCATAACGCTTACGAGACCAGAACCGATTTTCTCTGTTCCGATAAGTTCAACGTTAGCAGCCTTTACCATTGCATCAGCAGCTTCAATTGCAGCTACTAAGCCTCTTGTTTCGATCATACCTAATGCTTCTTGTGCCATTTTCTTTTCCTCCTTGATATTATTAGTTATTTTTGTATCATTTTTTACTGATTCTGTTTTTGCTGCTGTTGCAGCTACCGGAGCCTTTTTTGCAGCTGCCGGTTTAGAAGATACTGTTTTGTTCTCTGCCATAGTTATCACCACTTATTAAAATTTAGGTAAAATTTTCTCAACATCACCATGTGGTCTCGGAATTACATGAACTGCAACCAGTTCGCCAAGCATTTCTGCTGCGTGTCCGCCAACCTCTGTTGCTGCCTTAACTGCACCAACATCGCCGCGTACCATAACGCTTACGAGACCAGAACCGATTTTTTCTGTTCCGATAAGTTCAACATTAGCAGCCTTTGACATTGCATCAGCAGCTTCAATTGCAGCTACAAGTCCTCTGGTTTCTACCATACCTAATGCTTCTTGTGCCATTTTAAATTACCTCCATATTTATAAATTTAATAATTATTATTCATTAATAATAGCTATTTTCAGACCTTCCATTTTAAGGTTTGTAATATGAGCTTCATTTATTTCAGATAATGGATATCGGTGGGTTATAAGCTTTGACATAGGAAGACCGATGCCCTTTGCTCTCTTCAAGAAATCAAATGTTGTCGCGTAATCACGAAGTGTGTATACCCATGAGCCAACTGTTGTAATTTCTTTTGAACAAATATCAAAGTGTGGGTTAATTGTAGCATCTCCACCGTTAATAAAGAATCCAAGTTCACAAAGGCCACCGCCGCTGCGAATAAATTTGTATATATTGCTGTGTGCAATAGGTGAACCTGTGCACTGGAATGCAAAATCAGCGAAATATCCGCCAAATGCATTCTTAACAGCATTTGTGAGTTCTTCGATACCATTGTGATCTTTAAAGTTAACGGTTGCAGATGCACCCATCTCTTTAGCAAAGCTGAGTCTCTTTTCTTCACCATCTACAGCAACAATGTTCTCAACACCCATTGTATGAAGAATAGCAATACAAATAAGACCGATAGGACCACACCCCTGGACAACAACTCTGCTGTTAAAACGCAGAATACCAGTTGTTTTTGCGCGTTCAACTGCATGAATAAGTACAGCACATGGTTCGATAAGAATTCTCTCATCAAGGTTTAAATCGCTTACATTAAATACTGAAGAACCGCCCCTGATTACCATGTAATCTGCAAACCAACCATTTAAGTGAATGTCATCATCAGGAAGAAGACCATAAACCTCTGAACCATTACCGACATTCTGCTTGTTAAGGTCGTACATAGTAATATTTGGGTCGTCAGCAAAAATCATACTTGTAACAACCTTATCACCAACATTAAGTGATTTGCCTGCACTGTCCTTTTTTACATTTTTGCCCATTTTAACAATCTCACCTGTTCCCTCGTGACCGAGAACTACAGGGATAAGACCAAATGGGTCGCGCTTAAATTCGTGAGCATCTGTACCACATACGCCACAACCTTCAACCTTAACGAGAATGTCATCGTCGCCAAGTTCTGGGATAGGAAATTCCTTAATCTCATATTTTTCGAGTGCAGTAAGCATTGCTACACGGCTTTTTTCAGGAATAGGACCTGAACTCTTGCATGAACTTGCGCAGGAGGAGGTGCCGCTTATTTCCTGAAGTACCTGCTTGACAATCTGCTCAACATTTTGTGAATTAATATTCATTGTCATCGCTCCAATCTTGATTATTTATTAATTGGCTAATTATTTTTAAAGTTATAAAAATTATTTAATCAAGCATCTTCATTAAGATGCTTAATTAATTCGTTTATTCCGTAACCTGTTACAGAATCAATACGGAATACTTTTTTGCAACCGCTAAGTCGCAACCATCCTTCAGCTCTGTTGGGATTAGCACCTTCTTGCTCTGATTTTGTTACAATTCCTATAACCTCGCGGTTTACCATAGATGTTATGCAAGGTGGGAATAACGAATACGGCTCAAGTGCGCTAATCAAAAGACCAACAATGTCTGCTTCGTATGAATATAGAGCAAGGGCTCTGCCAAGATGATTTGTTTGTGCGTATTCACCCGGAGTATCAATAAGACAATTTTCAAACTTTATGTACTGAGTTTTGTCATAGTCTATTTTTTCTCCTCTAAGAACCTGCGAAAGCGTTGTTTTTCCGCTTTCACTTCTGCCCATTAAAATTAGTTTTTTCATTATGTTTTAGTAATAGGACAAACTGTAAAGCCAAGAGTATCTCTGCAATATTCTACCAAGGAAGTAAGAGAAGCCATTACATCAGATATATTGCCTGTTACAATAAGTGTGCCGCTGAAACGATCCACAAAACCAAGCTCAACACCTGAGGATTTAATGGCAATATCACCCGCAATTATAGCAGTTTCAGCAGGAGACATTGTAACAATACCTATAGCTGTTTTTGAATATTCGATTGCAGGGTCAAGCCCAAGCTTTTTGTACAGAATATCATCAGGATTTGCAATAATGTGTGCAATTGTTATCTGTTTGCCGGGAACAAGTTCCTGTACAATTCGCATTTTATCCTGAAGAGGAAGATCGTTGATCATTGTCCTAGCCTCCTATCTTACAATTTAAACCGTAGCCTTCGACAACGGTTTTAAGTTTTTGCATATGTTCATCCGATGGAGATGCAATGTCACCCATAGGGTATTCCCTGCCGAGACCTTCATATTTATCTCTGCCAAAACTATGATAAGGTAAAAGATTTATCTCGTCTACACCGTTAAGTGATGAAACAAATTTTGCAATAGCAGCAATTTCGTTCTCTGTATCATTAAATGTAGGAATAACAGGAACGCGAATGATTAGTTTATTCGCATTTTGAGCGATTTTAACAGCATTTTGAAGAACCTTCTCGTTCGACTGAGTAGTAAACTTTTTGTGTTTCTCGCTGTCAATGTGCTTTATATCCATAAGCACGGTATCAATATATGGAAGCATCTTCTCAATTTTTTCATAGTCTGCAAACCCGGTGGTTTCAACAGCTGTATTGATAGAGGACTGCTTTGCACATCGTAAAAGTGCATATGCAAAATCACTTTGACAAAGCATTTCGCCACCTGATAGTGTCATTCCGCCACCGCTGCGTCTGTAATATGGTGAATCTTGCTTTACAATATCGATAACCTCGCGCACTGTAACATCATAACCGATTGTTTTTTCCTTACCATTTTGTATCATGGTTTGAATTTCGTGTTTTTGAGATTCGGGATTGCAACACCATTTACATCTGAATGCGCATCCTTTTAAAAATATAATTGTCCGAATCCCGGGACCATCATGAACAGAAAACTTCTGAATATCAAAAATCCTGCCGGATACATTTGAATAATCGGTCATTTTCTATCAAAAGCCTCCTTGCTCTGTTCTGTTAATAATATCATCTTGTAATGATTTTGACAGAGTAGTAAACAATGCACTGTAGCCGGCAACACGAACAACAAGATTCTTGTAGTTTTCCGGATGCAACTGTGCGTCACGCAAGGTTTCTCGGCTTACAACATTGAACTGCATATGCATTCCCTTTTGGTCAAAATACGCTCGAATAAGCGAGATAAATGCCTCAATTCCGGATGTTCCTTTAAGTGCAGATGGGTGGAACTTCATGTTAAAGAGAGTTCCGTTTGATGCAATACCATGGTCAAGCTTTGCAACCGAGTTTGCAGATGCTGTAGGTCCGCTTACGTCGCTTCCTGCAACTGGAGATACACCGTCTGCTATAGGGGTTCCTGCAAGTCTTGCGTCAGGTGTTGCACCTGTTTGCAAACCAAGTGGTACATTTGCAGAAACAGGATAAAGACCTGCATGATATATACCGCCTCTGGGGTTTGTGTACTTTTCGATCGGTTTTGTATAGGTGTAAGCAACTTCGCGGCCAAGATAGTCAACCTCATCGATGTCATTACCAAACTTAGGAAGTGCCTTGATTTTTTCATAAAGTGACTGATACTCAGCCTTTCTACCTGGGTCGATGTTGTTCTCCTTTATCTGATTGTATATTTCTGCAATCTGTGTTTCAGAAACCTCATAGCCTTTTAATGCGATTTCTTTTACAACATCAACAGTAAGATTCTTTGCATATGCATCGTGGTATGGCATACCAAAGTTGTTTCTGATTGCATCTGCGTATTGTTCAAGTGTAACGGTCCTTGTTTTGTATACAAGCTCATTGATTGCATAAAGTCCGTCTGCTACATTTGCAATACCAAATCCTTGTGGACCTGTAAAGTTATATGTAGCGCCACCTTCCTGTGCAGACTTACCCTTTCCTATACAATCACTAACCATTGACGAAAGGAAAGGAAGAGGACAAAGCTGCATATGTGCTACATCTACAGCATTATCTGCATTTACAAGTAGCTCTATGGCGTAGTTCATCTGTTTTTTGTATGCGTCAAATAACTTGTCATATGTGTCAAAGTTATCAAGCTCACCTGTTCTGGGGCCAACCTGAACACCTTTGTCAACACCATTTGAGAAAACAAGCTCAAGTGGTCTAAGCATATTAAAGAATGCAGCGTCGTGCCAACCGTCTGTCTTTCCAGGTGACTGAGGCTCAACGCATCCGATTACACAATAGTTGCGAGCATCCTGAAGAGAAAGACCTCTTGAAATAAGCGCAGGTATTATAACCTCATCATTATAATAAGCGGGCAAACCAATACCTGTTTTTGTAAGTTCTGCTGCTTTGGCAAGTAAATCATGAGGAGTACCATTCCATACTCTCATTGAGAGTGATGGTTGAGGGAGATTTACATGCATAGAAGCAGATATGCACATATATGATAAATCATTTGTAGCATCAATACCATGTATATCCTGACCGCCAACAATAAGATTCTGAAACATACTGTAGCCGGCAAAACCTTCTGCAGATAACGCATCACGAACTTTATTAAGACTGTTTAACTTAACCCATACACAATCGATAAGCTCCTGTGCTGTTTCGCGTGTAATTTTACCGCTTTCAAGATCTTTTTCATAATAAGGATACATGTATTGATCAAAACGCCCGGGAGATACTGAGTGACCGTTTGACTCAGTTTGGATAAGCAACTGTACAAACCAAAATGACTGACACGCCTCGTGGAAACTCTGTGCGCCATTTTCCGGGACTCTGTCACATATTTCTGCAATAGTCATAAGCTCGTTGCGTCTGTCTATGTTTGTACAATTAGCCGCCATTTCGCGCGCAGCGGTTGAATAACGCTTTGCAAATATAATTGCGGCTTCACAACATTCCATAACGGATGTTAGAAAATAATAGCGGGTTGCATAGTCGCTGTCTGATATACTGCACTTATCTCTCTCGGCTTTTGCTAAATTGTAGATGCCCTTATAACCAATTTTAAGAACTTTGTCATAATCTGCACTTACATGCCCGATACCATTGAAGAAATAGTTGCCGACAGTGAAAATGTTGTGGTCAATAGCAGCCAAGGTCTCAGGTGCCATGTATGAAGTTGCTAGTTCACTTGTGGTCTTGCCTTGCCAGTATTTATGTATTTCTTTTAACTTAACTTTAGCTTCGTCAGAAATATAGAAAGGGTCAGCGCTGCGCGTCGCAATTGTGTCAAATTCATCCTCAAGCCATTTGTTTGAAAACTCCGGATAAGTCTGACAACCTCTTTTTATAGTGCTATTACATCCAACAATAAGCTCATCATCGCGGATAACAACCGGAAGCTTCTCGCACAATGCGCGAAACGCCTTTGACTTCCTTATATATATAGACATACCTTCTGTAGACTTATAGCTGTCAGTGATAATCTCGGCACGAGTTGATTCTATGGTAGGTGTGCCTGAATACAGGTCATCTATAAGCCTTTGTATACGATTTGTTTTGGGAATGTTAGCTGTATAAACTTTTTTCATTTCTAACCCTCCTAACTTTATACTACAATCATACACCTAAAGAAAACAAAAGTCAACACTTTTCAAAGAAAAAAATAACAAAAACAAAGAAAAAACAAAAAAATTAACAAAAAGTACATATCTGTATCAGTGAGACATGTACTTTTTGTTAGGAAATATATAAATGTTTATATGTAGAAAATTCTATTTTTCATTAAGAAGAATATTTGCTACAAACATATCATCTTCGGAGAGGACAACAATTCCGTTTTGAAGAAGTAATTTCGCACATATACCGCCACCTGAAATTTTATTGCCACTGAAGGTTCCATCATAAATTGTTTTGCAACCACACGAAGGGCTGCCATCCTTCATAATTGCAAAGCGAACATTGTTTTCCTTTGCAATTTTAAGCGTTTCTTCGGCGCCTTTTTTAAAATAGTCTGTAACATCTTCGCCGTCTTTGTTGATCACCTTATCACCGCAAATTTCCGACGGAAGTCTCGGGGTTTTCAGTCCGCCGAGTTCTTCTGGGCAAACAGGTATAAGCATGCCACGATTTTTCCACTCGAGAAACTTTTCGTCCTTAAAAATATTGCTTTTGGCGTCATAGCGTGTGCAGAAACCATACAGACATGCAGATACAAGAATTTTTTTCATTATAATTTATCTCCTTTTTGTAATTTTAAGAATGAGAAAAAGTCATCTGGTAATTGAATCGCAATAATTGCTGCAAACATTGTTATACAGCCGATTATCTCTGTCAAAAGTGGAATCTCCTTTAGTATAACAATACCGGCAAGGAGCGCAAACACAGATTCAAGGCTCATTATAATTGAGGCAACAGATGGTTCAGCATATCTTTGCCCGATTGGTTGAAGAGTGTAACCTATACCACAGGCAAAGATTCCGGAGTATAAAATTGAGGGAATACATTGTTTGACAATTTCAAATGAAAAATCCTCAAATATTAGCATAATAACAACGTTTATTACCCCGCATGTAAAAAATTGTATACATGAAAAAGCAATTGCGTCAACCTTGTTTGTGTAGTGATCAACCACAATGATGTGCAAGGAAAATAAAATTGCGCAAATCAAGGTTAAGAAGTCGCCAAAGTTGATGGATGTATTGTTGCCGCTCATGCATAGAAGGTACATTCCAAATAATGCAACTAAAGCACAAGCGATAGTTCTTTTTGATATTGATTTTCCAATAAATATACTTATAATAGGAACGAAAATTATGTACATAGCAGTTACAAAACCGGATTTACCAGCTGTTGTATATGCAAGACCGTATGTTTGGATTGTACTTGCGGCGCACAAAATAATTCCGCAGATTACCGCTGATTTGATAAGTGATTTGTCAGATAAATCACCAATCTTTTTTGCTTTTTTTCTGTTTATAAGTGCAAAAGGAAGAAGAACAAGCGAGCCGACAAGCATGCGAAGTCCGTTAAATGTATTTGCACCAATATAATCCATGCCTTTGCTTTGTGCAACAAAGCCTGTTCCCCAAACAAATGCCATCAGCATTAAAATGAGGCTTCCTTTGAGTTTTTTGTTCATTGAAATCGTCACCTTTGTATAAATTATTACATAAAAACTCGGAACAAACAAGGCTTGCTCCGAGCTGGTACGCCTGATGCGATTTGAACGCACGACCTTCAGAGTCGGAGTCTGACACTCTATCCAACTGAGCTACAGGCGCGTATTATATTGAAAAAAGCACTTGTAAAATACAAGTGCTTTCCTCTGGTGACTCCTAGGGGATTCGAACCCCTGTAGCCGCCGTGAGAGGGCGGAGTCTTAACCACTTGACCAAGGAGCCATATGGTAGCGGTAACCGGATTTGAACCAGTGACACTTCGGGTATGAACCGAATGCTCTAGCCAGCTGAGCTATACCGCCACATCGTGTGCCATCAATAAGCACAAAACATATTCTAACAGAAAAGCAACACTTTGTCAAGCATTTTTTTAAAGAATATTCTTGTATTTTAAGATGTTTTTAAAACCATACAGATGGTATAGCTGCTTATTATTTATAATGAACAATTATAATAGAAATTATATATTAGACGCAATATATAAAAAGATGTATAATATATAGGAAGTATTTTTATAATGGAGAGGTGCGAAATGACTATTCAA
Source organism: Clostridia bacterium (assembly GCA_045614945.1). Classification (GTDB taxonomy): domain Bacteria; phylum Bacillota; class Clostridia; order Monoglobales; family Monoglobaceae; genus UMGS1820. Next base: position 17,059 of record JAZLDW010000051.1, read on the forward strand.
CAATGTAAATATGTGTTAGCTGTTGCAAAAACAGGGTCATTTAATGAAGCCGCAAAACAACTTTTTGTTGCTCAGTCATCCCTATCAATCAGTATAAAATCGTTAGAGCAAGAGCTTGAGATTAAAATTTTTGAGCGTTCATCCAATGGTGTTTATCTGACAGATGAAGGAGCAGAGTTTGTAAAATATGCTGCCCAAATATGTGAGAACAGTGATTTTGTTGTAGAAAGATATAAGAAAGAGATTTCAAAAAAATTATATATTTCAACTCAGCATTATGATTTTATTGCAGATATATTTGGAAATTTCCTAAAATCTATAGAGGACGAAAATTATCGTTTTTCAATAAGGGAAATCGAAACTTATAATGTGATATGTGATGTAGAGACGGCACGTAGTGATATTGGCATAATTGCTATCAAGGATGGTGATTATGATGTGATGAAAAGGTATTTAAAAAAGAAGAACTTGCTTTTTACACCTTTTATTGAGGTAAGACCGCATGTTTTTTTCAGAAAGAATCATTCACTCTCACACTGTGACAGACTTTCTATTTCTGAACTTAAAGAGTACCCGTATGTATCCTATGAGCAAGGGGAACACAGCAGTTCGTATTTTACGGAGGAACTAACTGATATATCATATATAAACAAGCATATTGAAATAAGCGACAGGGCAACCCTTATGAATTTATTGATGCTCACAGATGCTTACACTATAGGCACCGGGATTATGCCGTCTGCCCTTAATAAAGGTGATATTATAAGTGTTCCTTTTGAAAGTGACGAATTTTATATTATTGGACATTTGCTTAACGAGGAGAGAAAGGTATCAGATATTACAAACGACTTTATTAAACTAATGGAAAAATCTCTTAAAAATATATGATTTATAATGAAGGGGAATAAACATGAAAGCTCTTGTAAAGAAATATTCGAAAAAAGGATTGTGGCTTGACGATGTGCCAGAACCGGTTGTTGGGGCAAATGAAGTAAAAATCAAAATACATAAGACTGCTATATGTGGTACAGATCTGCACATATATAATTGGGACGAATGGTCGCAAAATACAATAAGTACACCGCGTGTTATTGGCCATGAATATGTGGGAGAAATCATAGAGATAGGTGAAAATGTTAATAATTGGAAAATTGGCGATTTAGTATCAGGAGAAGGACACATTGTTTGTGGAAAGTGCAGAAATTGTCTTGCCGGAAACGGTCATTTGTGTAGAGAAACAATCGGTGTTGGAGTAAACCGCGATGGTGCTTTCGCACAGTATTTGGTTATTCCGCAAGAGAATGTACGCAAGTGTGAAAAAGATATTCCTGAAGAATTATATTCGATATTTGATCCTTTTGGAAATGCAGTTCATACTGCGCTATCTTTTGAGGTTACAGGAGAGGATGTTTTGGTAACTGGTGCAGGGCCGATAGGGATAATGGCGGCGGCTGTCTGCAAGCATATAGGCGCACGGCGTGTTGTAATTACTGATATTAATGACGAAAGACTTGAACTTGCTAAAAAACTTGGTATTAGGCATACAGTAAACACGCATAGGGAAAGTTTATCAGATATAATGGAGACATTATCTATTAAAGAGGGGTTTGATGTTGGTCTTGAAATGTCAGGAAGCGAGATCGCGCTAAACACTATGGTTGACCATATGATACATGGTGGAAAAATTGCCCTTCTTGGACTTTTAAAGAGTGACAGTAAAGTTGATTGGTCAAAAATTATATTTAATGGTTTGAGCATTAAAGGTATATATGGAAGAAAGATGCATGAAACATGGTATAAAATGTCAGCTATGCTACAGGGTGGGCTTGATATATCGGATATCATAACACATAGAATGGATTTTACTGAATTTGAAAAAGGATTTGAAGCAATGAGCAGCGGTAAATGCGGCAAGGTCATTCTTGACTGGACATCGCTTTATTAGAGGGGGATTATTAATGAAAACAGCTTTAATGTATTTTAAAGAAATGTGTGATACCATAGAAAGAGATGGACTTAGTAAAAATGAGAAAATAATTACATCTCCGCAGAGTGAAAGAGTTTATCTTAATGATGGCAGAGAAGTTATAAATATGTGTGCAAACAATTATCTTGGCCTTGCTAATAACAAAGAGGTTATTGATGCGGCTAAAAGTTGTTATGATGAATACGGATATGGTTTGTCATCTGTTCGGTTTATTTGTGGAACTCAGAAGATACATAAAGATTTGGAACAAAAGCTCAGCAGCTTTCTTGGTACAGAAGAGACAATCCTTTATTCATCGTGTTTTGATGCAAATGGTGGGCTTTTTGAAACATTGCTTGGTCCGGAGGATGCTATAATAAGCGATGAACTGAATCATGCGAGCATTATTGATGGAATCAGGCTATGCAGAGCGCAAAGATTTCGTTATAAGAATAATGATATGAATGATTTGCGTCAAAAGCTTGATGAGGCAAAGGATTGCCGGATAAAGCTTATTGCAACAGATGGTGTATTTTCTATGGATGGTACAGTTGCAAATCTTAAATGTATTTGCAACCTTGCAAATGAGTATGATGCACTTGTTATGGTAGACGACAGTCACGCAACAGGTTTTATGGGAGAGACAGGAAGAGGTACACCTGAATATTGCGGAGTAAGCGATAAGATAGATATTATAACAGGAACCTTTGGCAAAGCGCTGGGCGGTGCATCAGGAGGATTTACTTCCGGTCGAAAAGAGATAATAGATTTGCTGCGTCAGCGTTCAAGACCTTATTTGTTTTCCAATACATTGGCTCCTGCGGTTGCAGCAGGGTCATTGAAGGTGCTTGAAATAATTGAAAATAATTTATCAATGAGAACAAAGCTTTTTGAAAATACAAAAATTTTTGCACAAAAGATAAAAGATATTGGCCTTGATGTTATAGATGGTGGTACACCTATAATCCCTATAATGCTATATGATGAGCATGTTGCGCAAGAGATGGCAAAACGCATGATGGAGAAAGGAGTTTATGTTGTTGCGTTTTCATACCCCGTTGTACCGAAAGGAAAAGCAAGAATAAGAACTCAACTCTCAGCTGCTTTAAATGAGCAGGATATATTGTACATTGTTGAATGCTTTAAGCAGGTAAAAGAAGAAATGAATCTCTAAATATTTAATAATAAAAAGAATCACGATTTTGTATGTAGTTGTCATTCTTTCTTTTTGACACAGTAATTTTTATGCATAAGTTATTTATTAGAAAGGAAGCGTCTTGAAATGACAGAAGTAATGAGAATGCTTGAAGTAATAGGTACTATAGCGTTTTCTGTATCAGGTAGTTTAATAGCCTGTGGTGCAGGACTTGATATATTTGGAGTAGTTTTTGTTGGATGCATAACAGCGTTCGGTGGCGGTATGATAAGAGATGTTATAATAGGAGTTACCCCTCCTGCAATTTTTCAGAATTACATATTGTTTTTGGTTGCAGTTTTATCTTCAATATTCGTATTTATAGCTGCATATATGAACAAGGAGAAGTTTAGATTATTTAAATCAAAAATTGAGATTATAAATAATTATTTTGATGCAGTTGGATTGGCTGTATTTTCGGTGATAGGTGCAGAAATTGGATTTTCAAATTGCTATAATGCTGTAAATATACTTCTTATTGTAATATGTGGTATGATTACAGGTGTTGGAGGAGGTATAATTCGTGATATACTAATTGACACCACTCCTTATGTTTTTAAAAAATACATTTATGCTCTGGCATCGATTTCTGGATGTTTGATATATTATTTATTAAAAACATCAAACAATAATGAGCAATTTTCCTCGTTAATATCTATATTTTCTGTAATTTTAATAAGAATAATGGCTACAAAATACCGTTGGAGTTTACCAAGTATTTTCAAGTGTTAATTTTTCTTTACAGTTATTGACAATTGAATTTTTTAGAGGTAAAATAATTGTGTTAGAAATATAATTTATGGAGGAGTAATGATGAGAGTAATTATATGCGATAATTATGATGAAATGTCTAAGGAAGCGGCAAAGCTTGTTGCGTCACAAGTAAATTTAAAACCTGATTGCGTTCTTGGGTTAGCTACAGGGTCTACTCCTGTCAGAATGTATGAAATTCTTGCTGAAATGAATAGAAATAATGAACTTGATTTTTCAAAGGTTACTTCGTTTAACCTTGATGAATATTATCCCATTTCAAGAGATAATGACCAGAGTTATTATTATTTTATGAACGAAAATTTATTTTCTAAAATAAATATTGATCTTGAAAAAACTCATGTTCCAAATGGTGAGACAGATAATCCTGAAAAAGAGTGCAAGGATTACGACAAAAATATTGATGCACATGGTGGTATTGATTTACAGATACTTGGCATAGGACAGAACGGCCACATCGCTTTTAATGAGCCGGGAGAAAATTTATATGCAGGCACTCATGTAACAGGTCTTACACAAAACACAATCGAAGCAAATTCAAGATTTTTTGATGATATAAGCGATGTTCCAACAAAGGCATTAACAATGGGAATAGCATCTATTTTAAAGTCAAAAAAAATTGTTATACTTGCTAACGGAAAAAATAAACATGAAGCTGTTGCAAAGCTTTTGACAGACGAAATTACTACAAGCAATCCTGCTACAATGCTTAAAGTTCATTCAGATGTAACTTTGATATGCGATAAGGATGCGTATAACGGATAATTAAAACGACTGGTTGTTTCGATTAAACAAAGTGAAATATGAAAAAATAAAAGCTCATTGCAAATTGCAATGAGCTTTTATTGGTCGGAGTGACTGGATTCGAACCAGCGGCCACCTGAACCCCATTCAGGTACTCTACCAAACTGAGCCACACCCCGATAAACAACGTAATAGATTATACTACATATATTTAGAAAAATCAAGGGGTTTTTAAAAAAATATATATATTTTTTATTACGGTGTTTTGTATAAATTGAGACCTGTATAACAAGTTATGCAATATTTTGCTTCTCTTCAACTACTTGTGTGGTTGGGGCGTTTGGTGCTGCAGTTTCTGGGATAAGAGAATCTTGCTTTGTGGATGGGAGTTTATTTTCTTTCTTTTCGATAAAGTCGTCTATATCTTTTGTTGTTTTTATAAATGTATTATTTTTATCGCTTGGGTCATATACAACGATTTCGCCTGCTTTCAGACCTGACATTATTTGTACAAATTCTCCGTTTGATATGCCATATTTGACATTTACAAGAATACAATTATCCGGAACTTTTATCCACGGATATTCGAGTTCTAATTCAAGAGAGTCTGCAATAACTGGGTCATCAGGATCGTCTGTTTCGTACTTCACAAATACAAATGCGTCTTGACCGTTAGACTCAATCAAAGCCTTTTGTGGCACCGAAATAACCTTTTTAACGGATGCAAGAGTAACTGTTGCACGCACAGACATGCCGGCTTTTAAATCTCCGGGCTTGTCTATGGTTACAGTAATATCGAAGAGAAGATTGCCATTGTCGTCGGTCTTACCTTCGTTTGAGATTGCAGATACTCTTCCCGAAAATATGGTGTCGGGAATTGATGCAACACTTACCTCCGCAGATTGTCCTTTGCGCATATCACGGAGTTGGTACTCATCAACCTGAAATGAGAAGTTTAGGTTGTTTGTATCAACAATCACCATCATTGGTCTTGATGTATCGGTTGCGCCAACATTATCTCCGGCGTTTATGTTTTTTTCAACAATAATGCCAGAAACAGGCGATTTTATAGAAAAATTCTCAAGATGGCGTTGTGCTGCTTGTAAGTCAATTTCACTGTTTTTCTTGTCATACTCAGAAGAACTTGTACTATTGCTGGAAGTATTTACAGAAGCGATAATCTGACCTACGCTAAGAGATTGACCAACTCTTGCACTTAGAACAATAACTTTGCCCGACATATATGCAACTATAGAAGAAATACTATCGTCGTTTTTCTTAATTGTACCAATAACAGTGCCTGGTGTTACAATACTTCCTTCTCTGATGTTTAGAGTTTGAAGAATGCCTGATTCAGTCGAGGATATGCGTGCAACGGTTGAGTTATAAGAGGTGTCGCCTGATTTATCAAGCTCGTTTTTTGCTTTTTCGACTGCAAGTTTTGCTTCGGTATCATCGAGCTTATAAAGCTCATCTCCTGCCTTGACCTCATCTCCGACTTCGAAATCAGAGGCTATAACTTTGCCTGCTACAAGCGATGTTATATAGTGATGGTTTCCAACTGAGAGTGTGCCTTCAGTGTCAATTGTATACGAAATGTTTGTTTTTGTAGCAGCTGCTTGTGCGTAACCCATCAAAGGGTTTATAATATGCATAATTCCAAACACTGATGCCGAAATTATTGTTATAATAAGCACTGAAGATATTATAATAATCCATAATCTTTTTGGAGTAATTTTAGTATTTCTAAATATTGAGTATTTTTTTTTCTTTTTAATCGCATCAACAATTGCAGATGTGTCAATTGTTGTAGTATCATCAAATTCACCAGGTTTTACAACCTTTTTATTAAAAAAGTTCTTCATTTATATACCTCCTGGCCGAAATTAACGGCAGTATTATCTTTGAATAAAAAAACAGACTAATTATAACAAATTATTAGTTTTAATTTGTTAAGGAAATGTTAACCTTTTAAATATGTATTATTGGAATATTTATAAAGCAATCATAATATATATGTAAAGCAGAAGGACAAGGAGTGATAAAATTATGAATGCTGCATTTGTGACAACTCTGCTTTATATAGTCGGATTTTTAGTAATATATTTTATTTGTCGAATATTTATAAGACCATTTAAATGGATTTTTAGGCTTTTAATCAGCTGCGTGTTAGGCGCGCTTGCAATGTCAATTGCAAATAAATTGCTTATTGTGTTTGGGATTGGTTTTTCAATAAATCCACTTACTGCTCTGATAAGCGGAGTGCTCGGATTGCCCGGTTTAATTATGACTCTTGTGCTGTCGTGCGTCCTGTAGCATAGCCCAGAACAACCCTGTCGCGACCTTCAATATCTTTTATAATCTCTATGTTTTTATAGCCATTGTCAATAAGAATTTGAGATACTTGTTGTCCCTGATCATAACCTATTTCAAACGCAAGAAGACCACCGTCCTTTAATTGTGGACGTTGAGCTATTATTTTATAAAAATCGAGCCCGTCTTCTCCGCCATCAAGAGCGATGAGAGGTTCATAAAATTTTACCTTGTTATCAAGATGGTAAATTATATTGCTTTGAATATAGGGTGGATTTGATACTATGCAATCCACTGTCTTTGGCAAATGGTCTTTTGTGATGTCTAGTTTTATAAATTCCATTCTGTCATATGTGCCAAGTTGTTTTGCGTTACTATTGGCTAGTTTAAGTGCATCATCAGAGATGTCAAAGCCCATAACGGATAAATTATTTAAATAATAAGCAAGACTGATGCCGATACATCCGCTGCCGCAACCAATGTCTGCAATTAATAAATGATTATCCTTGTCCAGTCTTTTTATTACGGATTCAACAAGAATTTCCGTATCAGATCTTGGAATAAGCACACCTTTTAGAGTGTCAAAAGAAAGAGACATAAATTCGCATTTGCCAACAATATATTGAATAGGTTCGCCTGTGGCGCATCTTTCAACAAAAGAGTTTATGCGTTCTATTTCGCTTGCGGGCACAGATATATCACCGATTAAAAGCTCGGTCTTATTGATGCCAAGTGAGTGCATCAAGATAAGCCCAGCGTCGGCCTCGGGACTATCGTTTTGAGAATTTTTTAATTTTTTAATGATTTGTGCGCGTAGTTCTCTTAAATTCATATACTATCACCGGATATTACCATTTGTCGTCTTCTTTACTGTCGGGGATGACCGCTTTAATAGCTGATATTGCAACCTCAATTTGAGAGTCATCAGGCTCATTCGTGGTGATTTGCTGGAACCACATTCCGGGCATGCTTATTGCTCTTGTAAATGCGTTATCGTGTCTTCCGGCAAATTTAATAATTTCATAGGATATTCCAGCAACAACAGGGAGAAGAAGAAGCCTTAGAACCAACCTTACAATTTCATCCGAAAATGAAGCAAGTTTCCCAATAAGCGGAATAGCCATCAAGGACTCCTGATCCCAGGGGATGAATCTATATATAATGATACTTATAATCATTACAATTAGCAAGAAACTTGTTCCGCATCGAGGATGAAGCCTGGATTGCTTTTTGACATTTTCGACAGTAAGCTCAAGCCCTTTTTCGTAGCAAAAAATTGATTTATGCTCTGCACCGTGATACATAAATACGCGTTTTATGTCATTCATTCTCGATACAAGAAACAGATAGATAATGAATATTAAAATTCTTAATCCGCCTTCAATCGTTGTGAGTATTCCATCGCTTGAGATTACATTTTTTAAAAATCCGGTAAGAAGGGCAGGTAACCACATAAACATAGCAATACTAAGCAAAAGAGAGAGTACCACAGATGTATATATGATAGTGTTTGTTGCTTTTTCAGAGTCAAACTTTTTTTCAAGCCAAGCCTCAAATTTCGAAGGCTCCTGTGCGATTGCATCGCCGTTTTCATCAATATCGAAAAACTGTGCGGAAAACATTAGCGCCTTTACGCCGATTATCATTGAATCAATAAAGTTTACGCATCCTCTTATAATTGGTAATTTAACAAATTTGCCTTTGCGTACTTTACCAAGTTCCTGCTCGTCAATGATTATTTCGCCATTGGGTTTGCGGACTGCTGTAGCAATTTTTTTCGGACCACGCATCATAACACCCTCAATGACAGCTTGTCCGCCAATAGAAGTTTTATGAGTGCATAAGTTCTCTTTTTTATTATTCATAGCAATGATTCATTCCTTTTTTGCAAAATAGTGTTTTGTAAACACCTAGTCGTAAAAGTATATCATATTTACGCTTTTTTTTCAATATTAAATTTTTGTATGTAAAAAAATTAAAATTATTTTAATTTATATGCTAAAAACACTTGACATTTGATAAAAAAGAATATATAATAAAAAAGTTCGTCGGGGTTTGGCGCAGTTTGGTAGCGCACTTGGTTTGGGACCAAGGGGCCGCAGGTTCGAATCCTGTAACCCCGACCAAAAAAAGACTATTCCTAGGAATAGTCTTTTTTAACGCATAAAATAAAATGATTAGCAAAGAATTGAGGTCATACATTATGAAGAATATAAAAAAATTAACTGCTACTGCCATACTGCTCGCAGTGTTTTGTAATGTATTGTGGGGAAGCGCGTATCCTGGAATAAAACTTGGATATAAATCCTTTTCAATAGAGACTGTTCCGCAGATTTTACTTTTTGCTGGACTCAGGTTTGCCATAGCAGGGCTTATTCTTATACTGTTTACAAGTATAAAGAAAAAGAAAATACAACTCCCTCAAAAGAAAAATGTTCCATTCCTTGTGATGCTTGCTTTTGTTTATACCGCAATCCAATATGTATTCTTTTATCTTGGTCTCTCAAATACAACTGGAACAAACGGCTCGATTGTAAATTCAACAAGCACATTTATGGCCGTTATTATTGCACACTTTGCATATAAAAACGAGAAGATGACTCTAAAAAAGGTTATGGGTACTATAGTAGGTTTTGCAGGCGTGCTTATGGTTACAATATCTGGTGGTTCGTCTGGAGTTTCGTTTGTTGGAGAGGGTTTTATAGCAATAGGTGCACTTGCGTTTGTAATAGGCTCAATGATGAGCAAGAAACTTACACAGTGCGAGAATTCGAACACAGTGGCTATGTACAACCTTTTAATTGGTGGACTTATTTTGATAATAGTGGGCCTGGCAGGAGGAGGAAGGCTCGAAACTATTACATGGAGCGGGGTGGTTGGACTTGCCTATCTTTGCTTGTTGTCGGTTGGTGCATATTCAATATGGACTTGGCTTCTTACATTTAACCCTGTAAGTAAAATAAGTATATATAATTTTATTATTCCTGTTGTAGGAACAATTTTATCTGGAATTTTGCTAAAAGAAAATATTTTTGAATTTAAGTACTTGATATCATTGATTCTTGTGTGTGCAGGAATAATAATTGTAAATAGGTCAAGGGAATAATTAAAGCCACAGCGAAAAGCTGTGGCTTAATTTTTTATGATATTCTTTTGTCACCTACAAAGAATAGAGCGACTGTTCCGGGACCTGTGTGGCTACCAATTACTGTGCCGATATTGTTTATCATTACAGGTGCTGCAAGGTTGGGAAACTTTGTCTCAACCAAATCTGCAACCGCGCGTGCGTCGTCATATGAAGCGGCGTGAGATATAAAGCATTTGCCGCTGTATTCAAGACCGCCATCTGCGCATTCAACCATTTTTTGAACAATGCGCTCAATAACCTTCTTTTTGCCTCTGATTTTTTCTCTTGATACAAGTTTGCCCTCGTGACTTACATTAAGTAATGGACAGATGTTTAAAAGAGTGCCCGCTATTGCTGATGCAGATGAAATTCTGCCACCTCTTTTAAAATGTGTAAGATCAGTGGAGAAGAACCAATGATGAATGTTAAGCTTGATCTCCTCAATTTTTTCCTTTGCTTTATCTATAGATGCGCCGCTATCGCGTAAATCGGCTGCTATATCAACTAAAAGTCCTTGTCCGCTCGATGCTGCAAGAGTATCTATGATATATAATTTTCTGTCAGGATATTTCTCGGATAATTCCTCCTGAGCAATGCGCGCGGAGTTTGATACGCCTGAGAGTCCTGATGATAATGACAAATGAAGAACGTCTTTACCATCCTTTAAAAATGGTTCGAAAAATTCTATAAACTCATCCGCATTGATCTGTGTTGTTGTCGGCATAGCACCATTTGCTATGTTCTGATAAAATTCATCGATCTTTATAGTTACTCCAAGATCGTCGGTATATGTATCTCCGTCAAGAATAAAGTGAAAGCACGCATATGCTATATTTCTTTCGTCAAAAAAGTCTTTTGGCATATCTGCGGTTGAACAGGATGTCAAAATAAAATTTTCCATAAAATTTTCTCCTTACAGCTTGTTATTTTTTTATACATCTGTTATAATATAATTCATAAATTTATAAATAGCAAGTACATATATTAAAAAAGTGAAAGGTATTTATACAAAAAATGGAGAAGTGTATGATTTCTGAAGATAAAAGAATTGTTAAAACAAAAAAAAATCTTAAGAATACGATGATTGATCTTCTTTCTAAAGTTCCGTTTGAAAAAATTTCTGTTTCAGAAATATGCAGACTTGGGGATACAAGCCGTATTACATTTTATACTCATTATGAGGATAAATATGACTTAATAGAAGAGATTTTTAATGATTATATAGCTGAAGCGGTAGAGGATTATTTTAATCTTCAGGAAAAGAATAATCCGCAAAAAATTGTCATTCGCGGATACTTTAATATGCTTGATTGTATTTTAAATCTATATTATAATAATATTGAAGTATTTAAAATGGTTTCATCAAGCATAAATCCGTATTTGTATTCTGCTTTTTATCATAGCATATTCAAAAATGTCTATGACTATATTGTAGAGCATGAGCAACAACTCAGACCAAAGTACCCACCAAGGCAGATGGCAGCATTAATTTGCAATGGATTGTGGGGTGTTATAAATGAATGCTGTAACACAGATGAACCAAGAGAAAAAACCCGTGACAACATAATGAATATGTTTGATGATATATTAAAGTCGGACATATTTGAGTTAATCGATACCCAATAATGTAAAATCTACGATAATTGTATTGAAATTGTATTGACTTTTTTGCAAAAATATTGTATTGTAGAATTTGCAGACTTTAAAATATAATGCGGAAAATTTGTGCAAAAATTGTCTAAAGATGGGAGGTATTTCTATTGAAAAATATTGTCAGCCTTAATGACATTGTTGTGGCTTTTGAAGGAGAAGCGGTTCTTAACAATATTAACCTTGATATTAAGGATAAGGAATTTGTTACTTTGCTTGGACCATCCGGATGTGGAAAGACCACAACATTGAGAATTATTGGCGGATTCCTTCGACCCGAAAACGGGAATGTATTGTTTGAGGGCAAAAAGATAACTGATTTGCCACCATACAAGAGAAATGTTAACACTGTATTTCAGAAATATGCTCTTTTTCCTCATCTCAATGTTTTTGAGAATATCGCGTTTGGGCTTAAAGTAAAAAAAATTCCTAAAAGTGAGATTGAAGCTAGAGTTAAAGAGATGCTTGAACTTGTTAACCTAAGAGGGTTTGAGCAAAGAAATGTTCAGAATCTTTCGGGTGGTCAGCAGCAGAGGGTTGCTATTGCGCGGGCTCTTGTTAACCGTCCAAAAGTACTGCTTCTTGATGAGCCGCTTGGTGCACTTGATCTAAAGCTTAGAAAGGAAATGCAGACAGAACTTAAGCGTATTCAGAAGAGTCTTGAGATAACATTTGTCTATGTTACTCATGACCAGGAAGAAGCCCTTACGATGAGCGATACGGTTGTTGTAATGAAGGATGGCAATATTTTGCAGATAGGTGCCCCTGTAGATATATATAATGAGCCTAAAAATGCATTTGTCGCTGAATTTATTGGTGAGAGCAATATTGTTGATGGAATTATGCTCAAGGACAAGCTTGTTTTAATTGGTGGCAATGAGTTTGAATGTGTTGATGGCGGATTTGAAGAGAATGAGCATGTGGATGTTGTTGTTCGTCCTGAGGATATTGCGCTCGGTGCCCCTGAAAATGCTAAAATCAGTGGTGTAGTAAGATCCGTTACATTTAAGGGCGTACATTATGAAATGGTAGTAGATACATCTGATTATAGTTGGCTTGTACATTCTACAAAAGCGGCAGAGGTTGGATGTAAAGTTGGTATATCTTTTGGTCCTGATGATATTCATATCATGCACAAGATGGAAGGTTAGGTGACAGATATGAATAACAGAAAAGGTTTTATGCAGAAACTTACCGCCTCACCATACCTTGTATGGATGGCGGTGTTTGTAATTGTTCCGTTGATTATGGTTGCATATTTTGCATTTGTTGGAGAGGACGGAAGATTTACTCTTGAATACATAAAAGATGTAGGTCAATATTTACCTATTTTTATTAGGTCTGTCTGGCTTGCGGCAATTGCTACGGTTATTTGCCTCTTTGTTGCATACCCCGTTGCATATATATTATCAAGAATGGATATAAAAACTCAAAGCACAATGCTTATGATTGTTGTGCTTCCAATGTGGATGAACTTTCTTTTGCGTACATATGCATGGATGACGATGCTTGGCAATGAAGGTGTTATCAATTCTTTGTTTGAATTGATAGGTCTTGGGCCATTTAAGATGCTCAATACACAAGGAGCAATTGTGCTCGGTATGGTGTATAATTATTTGCCATATATGATACTGCCTATATATTCAGTAATGGTAAAGATTGATAATAGTATTATTGAGGCGGCATCAGACCTTGGCTGCAACAGGATAAAAACTACACTTAAACTTGTTGTTCCGTTAAGTATACCGGGAATAATGTCGGGTATTACAATGGTGTTTGTACCTGCAATCAGTACATTTATTATCTCAAGAATGCTTGGTGGTGGAAGCAATCTGCTTATAGGAGATTTGATTGAGATGCAGTTCCTTGGAACCTCCTACAACCCAAATCTTGGCGCGTCAATTTCTTTTGTGCTTATGATAATTGTTCTGATTATTATGGCGCTTATGAATCAGATTGACTCATCCGATGACGAACGCGTGTTGTTATAGGGAGGGCGAGAGATGAAAAAGATATCTAAAGCGTATATGGCGCTTGTGTTGATGTTTTTGTATATACCTATTTTTGTTCTTATCGTTTTTTCTTTTAACTCTACAAAGAGCAGATCAGTATTTACAGGATTTACGTTCGATTGGTATATCAAGCTATTCCAGAATGAACTCATACTTAAATCTCTGTGGAATACAATAGTTATTGCCATTTGTGCATCGATTATATCGACGATAATCGGAACTCTTGCATCAATTGGCATTATAAGAATGAAAAAAATTACAAAATCAGCAGTAATGACGGTAACCAACATTCCGATTATAAATCCTGAAATTGTAACAGGTGTATCGCTTATGTTGTTGTTTGTATTTTTTAAAGCAAGGATGAATCTTGAGTTTGGCTTCTTAACACTTCTGATTGCCCACATCACTTTTGATGTGCCTTATGTTGTGCTCAATGTTATGCCAAAATTCAGACAAATGCAGCCGCATCTTTATGAGGCGGCACAAGATTTAGGTTGCGGTCCGGTGAAGTCTTTTTTCAAGGTTGTTTTACCTGAAATTATGCCTGGAATTATCTCGGGATTTTTAATGGCATTTACATTTTCGCTTGACGATTTTGTTATCAGTTATTTTACAAGTGGGCCGACATCGCAGACCTTGCCTATTACAATATATTCGATGACGCGTCGTAAAATTAGTCCGGAGATAAATGCCCTCTCTACGATTATTTTTGCGGTCGTTGTTATTGTCCTTGTTATTAAAAACATTGTTGAGCGCAAACAAGGCTTGTCGCACAACATTAGAAAGGGAGAGTAAGATGATTAAATTTTATAAAACATCAGCCTTTGTTATAGCAATTTCTTTACTTGTTTGCGTTTTTTCAGGATGCGGTACCGAAAGCGGTGAGCCAATTGTAACCGTTGATAATCCCGAATATTATCAAAGGTTTAAGGATGCAGATATATCAATTAATGTGTATAACTGGGGAGAGTATATATCAGATGGTGAGGATGGAACCCTTGATATAAATGATGAGTTTACAAAGCTTACGGGTATAAAGGTTAACTATAGTACATTTGCAACCAATGAAGAAATGTATGCAAAGCTCAAAGCGGGCGCTGCAACATATGATGTGGTTATTCCGTCTGATTATATGATTTCGCGTATGATTGATGAGGGAATGCTTGAGCCTCTAAATAAAGATAACATACCAAACTACAAGTATATTATGGATGATTTTACAGCTCCTGAGTATGATGATGGTGCAAGATATTCTGTTCCATATACATGGGGAACGGTTGGAATTATTTACGACAAAGAAGAACTTTCTATTGATGAATCAGAAATTGATTGGGATATTTTATGGAACAAAGAATATTCAGATAAAATTTTAATGTTTGATAATCCAAGAGATGCATTTGCAATTGCAGAGATAATGTGTGGGTATTCGCTCAATACTGAAAATCCTGATGAATTAAATGCTGCGTATGAGAAACTGCTTGAGCAAAAGAGTGTAGTTCAAGCCTATGTAATGGATGAAATTTTTGACAAGATGGGCGCTCGCGAGGCGGTTCTCGCTCCATATTATGCCGGAGATGCAATGACATTGATGGCGGATTATGACCATCTTGGTTTTGTTGTTCCCAAAAGTGGTACAAATCTTTTTGTAGATGCAATGTGTATTCCAAAGGGGACACAGCAGAAAGAGGCAGCGGAGATGTACATTAACTTTATGTGCGAGACAGAGGTTGCACTTTCAACCGCAGAGTATATTGGGTATTCAACCCCACACAGTGCGGCGCTTGAGCTTCTTCCGGATGAAATAAAAAATAATAAGATTTCGTATCCTGACAAGGAATATTTAAATAACAGTACAGAGGTGTTCCGCAATCTCTCATCTGTGACAAATCAGCTTATGCAGGATTTGTGGACGGATATGAAAGCGAAGAATTAAACAAAAAGTATAAATATTCTTATTGCATTTAAAATGATTCTGATGTATAATGTACTTATATTGTACAGAGAGGATGATATTATGAAAAAAACAGTCAGGTTGATTTCAGGTATTATGATTATATGTTTGCTTGTTTTGTCTGTACCATTTTCGGCTTTTGCGGCAGGTGATGCCAATGTTATTATAGGCAACAAGCTTGAGTTCGAAAAGGGTAACGAGCCGTTTATTGCAAACGAGCGTACAATGATGCCGCTTCGTGCAATTTCAGAGGCCCTTGACGCAACTGTTTATTGGTTTTCGGAGGATAAGAGAGTTCAGATAGTATGTTATGATACTCTTTTGTCGCTTCAAATTGGTAATACTGTCATGGGTAAGTATAAGATTGTAAATGGTGAGGTTAGCAACAAACCAGAGAGTATCGAACTAGATGTTGCTGCTATGATTCATAATGACAGAACATATGTTCCTCTTCGTGCAATATCTGAGGCATTTGATGCGCAGATTACATGGGATAACCCTAACAGAGCTGCAATCATTATACCAAAGAATATAGACAAGAATGAAGTTTTAATCAGTGAAATGACGCTTGAGCCTTCGGGAACTTTATGTGCGGCATATGGTGTGATTATGCGTGATGAAGCGACAGGCCTTTTCTATCTTAGATCTCTTACAAGGAACACAAACGGTAACTACTCGATGATTTCTTTCTGCACCCCAAAGAGAACCTCGATTTCTGACGACACAGAATATGGTGAATATGTTAGCCAGTATTGGAGTGAACAGTTTGGAACAGAAAACCCATCAGGTATGGTAGTTTACTTTACGGGTGTTACAGCCATGGTAGAGGATGTACCAAGGGCAGTGCTTAACAAGACGACGACAGGAATTGCTGACCTTGGATATTATGATGATTATATGGAGTCTATAGGTGTTGATTTTGAACCTTTTGACGGACTTGTATATTAGTTGTATAAAGAGACTGCGCGGCAGTCTCTTTTTTTATATTAAATGTTGAAAAAAACAAAAAAACACTTGCATTATATAAATTTCTATGATATAATACTATGGTCTTTGGGAAATTTTGTTTTCAAAGCAGAAAATTAAATACGCACGCACAACGATTGCACAGGAGTTGCCGCACACCCATGACGGTACTTGTGCGAAGAGACTTGTGCGGAGGTAAAAAACTATGGAGGTGTAAAATCATGGGAGTAATTCAAATGAAACAGCTTTTGGAGGCAGGTGTTCACTTCGGTCATCAGACTCGTCGTTGGAACCCTAAAATGGCGGAGTATATCTTCACCGAGAGAAATGGTATCTATATCATTGACCTTCAGAAGACAGTAAAGAAAATTGAGGAAGCATATTACTTTGTGCGCGATATCGCAGCAGAGGGCGGTAATGTTCTTTTTGTTGGTACAAAGAAGCAGGCTCAGGATGCTATCCGTGAGGAAGCAGAGAGAACCGGTATGTACTTTGTAAATGCAAGATGGCTTGGCGGTATGCTCACTAACTTTAAGACAATAAAGAAAAGAATTGAGCGTCTCTATCAGCTTGAAAAGATGGCAGAAGACGGAACAATGAATCTTCTTCCTAAGAAGGAAGTTATTAAGCTTAACCTTGAACATGAGAAACTTGAAAAGTTCCTCGGCGGCATCAAAGAAATGAAGGAACTTCCTGCTGCAATGTTCGTTGTTGACCCAAGAAAAGAAAAGAATGCTATTGCAGAGGCACACAAGCTCGGTATCCCTGTAATTGCAATTGTTGATACAAACTGTGACCCTGAAGAAGCAGACTATCCAATTCCGGGTAATGATGATGCTATCCGTGCCGTTAAGCTTATTGCTTCAACTATCGGTAATGCTATAATCGAGGGTCGTCAGGGTGAACAGTTCACTGCTGAAGAAACCCCTGTAGAGGCAGAGGTAGCAGAAGAAGTTACACTTGACATGCTTGATGACTAATTTATAAATTGATTTAGAAAGGAATGATATATAATGGCATTTACAGCTCAGGATGTTAAAACACTCAGAGAAATGACAAACTGCGGTATGATGGACTGCAAAAAGGCTTTGACAGAAACTGATGGCGATATGGACAAGGCTGTTGAATTCTTAAGAGAAAAAGGTCTCGCTACTGCTGCTAAAAAGGCTGGCAGAATTGCTGCTGAAGGTATTGTAAAAGCATATATGGATGGTAAAGTTGGTGTCTTGGTAGAGGTTAACTCAGAGACAGACTTCGTTGCAAAGAACGAAGAGTTCCAGAACTTTGTTTCTGCAGTTGCAGAGACAGTTGCAAAAGCAAATCCTGCGGATGTTGAGGCTCTTAAAAGTGAAAAGTATGCTGATTCTACAATCGGCGATATGCTCACAGAAAAGATTGCAAAAATTGGTGAAAATATGAACATCAGACGTTTTGCAAGAGTCGATGCAGCAGGCGTTGTTGTTGATTACATCCACGCTGCAGGTAAAATTGGTGTATTGGTTGAGGCTGATGCTCCTGATTGCGAAGATGTTAGAGAAGCTCTTAGAAATATTGCAATGCAGATTGCTGCTCTTAACCCCAAATATCTCTCAAGCGAAGATGTTTCTGAAGAATACAAAGAGCATGAAAAGGAAATTCTTATTGCTCAGCTTAAGAATGATCCAAAGAACGCATCCAAGCCTGACAACATTATCGAGAAGATGATTACAGGTCGTCTTGCGAAAGAACTCAAGGAAATCTGCTTGCTCGAGCAGGAATATGTAAAGGCTACTGATAAAGAAACAGTTGCTAAGTACATTGAATCAGTTGCTAAGAGTATTGGTGCAGACATTAAGATTAAGAGCTTTGTTCGTTTTGAAACAGGTG
>JAZLDW010000052.1:0-2772 GCA_045614945.1 Clostridia bacterium
GATTGGGCATCACTTTTAGATGTAGATGCTGAAAAAGCGGCAGAAATTAAGGCAACAATCATTGCTGCTCTTAAAGGCGAATATGCTGATGAAGGTGCAGCAGCGTTGAATGATGGTGTTAATACTGCTCTTGAAATTAAAGAAGAAGCAATGTCAAAGCTTCCTGCTGATTGGGCAACAGCATTAGCTGCAGAAGGCGCAAAAGCAGATGAAGTTATTGAAACAATTTTAGAAACAGCTTATGATATAGTTTCATATAGTTTGGACGCTACATTAGTTGATATGGTTGCTCCTTTAGCAGAAGAACTTGTGTTTAATACTGTTGCGTACCTTGTAAATAACATTTATGCTGTTGAAGCAATAAAAGCAACAAATCCAAATGCTTTGATAGCGATTGTTGGTTTACACAATCCTGTTAAGGGCTTAATGGTTTCAGTAGATGGTCAAGTTGTTGACCTTGGCGAATATGTTGATTGCTTTATTGAAGCAACCAATGTATACAACACAATTTATGCAGCAGCAAGTGAAAATGTAATCTTTGTTGAAGCTGACGAAACAGAAATCGCAGGCTATGAAGATACAATTAATATTGACACGACTGATTACCTTTCACTTATGCAGGCTATAATGACATTGGACAATAAGCTTAATGCAGGTACAGTCGTAACAGAAAACGGACATAACTACATTGCAAATCAGCTTAAGGCTGCAATTACAAAGGTAGACCATATTGATACAAACAGCGATAACCTTTGCGATAAGTGTGAAACAAATCTTGCACCTGTAACACCCACACCTACACCTACACCAAACAGACCTGGCCTAGGCGGAAGCGGTGGCGAAGTTGCATCAAGTTTTACTATCAAGTTTGAGACCAACGGCGGAAGCAAAGTTGATGATGTAAAAGTTGAAAATGGCAAATCACTTACCGAACCTGCTGCTCCAACAAAAAATGGTTTCACATTTGATGGTTGGTATACAGATAAGGAACTAACTAAGAAATACGATTTCTCTCAAAAAGTAACAAAGTCGTTTACACTTTATGCAAAGTGGATTGAGGGCGAATTTAAGAATCCATTTGTTGATGTTAACGAAGGTGATTGGTTCTATGATGCAGTTATGTTTGTATTAAAGAAGGGCGTAACAAAAGGCGTTTCAGAAACAGAGTACGCTCCACAAGGTAAGGTTACAAGGGCACAGTTTATAACAATGCTTTGCAGAGCTTATGAAATAGAAGAAATGACAGGAGAAAATTTCGCTGATTGTGGTAATACATGGTACACAGGTTACCTTGCAGCAGCAAAACAACTTGGAATTTCAAACGGTGTTGGCGATAATATGTTTGCTCCTGAAAAAGAAATTACAAGAGAAGAAATGGTTACCTTAATTTATAACTACTTAAAGTCAATTAATAAGGTAACTGAAGAAACAGCAGAATTAAGTTTTGCTGATAGTGATAATGTTTCAGAATGGGCAAAAATAGCAGTAGCATATGCTGCAAAGGACGGCATTGTGAACGGAAAAGGTAACAACATTTTTGATCCACAGGGAACTGCTACAAGGGCTGAACTTGCACAAATTTTTTACAATATGTTTAAATAATATGTTACACAAACAAAGGGCGCGGTTCACCGCGCCCCTTTGTTTATGGGATATTTATATAAACAAAATGGTAAGCATAATGGAATAAAGGATATTGGAATAGAAAAATCCCTGCCAACATAAAATTGGCGGGGATTTCGATTTGTAGGCGTTTGTTTGGTCCCAATCGACCCGTACATCGTATGACGGATTTCTGTTCGATTGTACGGACTATGGGTGTAATATGCACAAAGATTATGGGAATTCTAAGAGTCTAAACCCACTTTTCGAGGTATTTTTCTTCCAACAACCCATCTTTTTCTGTTGCTTTTGACGAAGATTTTTTGAGCATATTTTATAGCAAAAAATTACTCCATAATAATGCCCTTGGATTTGCGTTTGCCTGGCTTGTCAGGATACGGAATCGCCTTTATATCAGCTATAAAATTTTCGCCAAGCTTTTGCTTTTTGCTATATTTTTGCTTTGAGGTAAGATTGGAATTTTTGCTAATGGCATCACGGGCATCAATATATTCTCTGCGTAATCTCTGAGCCTTTTGACTCCAGTCATCGTATTCGCTAAATGTCATGTCTTTTCCGCTTAGCTCTTCTGCATGCCAAGAATCTTTTACACGATAATATCGCTGATACATTTTCTCACTGATTTTATTATACTCTTTCAAAAATGGGTCATTAAGCGACTCCTTATATTTTTCAATAGATGCAAGCTTTGCACAGGAATATCCGCTTTCGTTTATGTTCTTACAGTATTCCACATCACGAGCTGTGATAACAAGAAAATACTTTCCGCACATTTTACAACGATTTACCCTGTACCCGTTTTTCACAAGCTCTGAAAATTCATAGAATAGTGCTTCGTTAAGAGAATGAATTTGAATTGAATATATGGGCTTAAAGTCTGAAGAATCTTCATAAACCATATCAGATTTCTCCATAACACCTATGTCCAAATCATTTATTCCCATTATATAATCCAAATCGAACTTGCCATCCTTTATAGGTGCCGATGTCAAGGTGCGAGAAAGATTTGTTCTGCTTATGTCAGGGAAATCGTTATATGCTTTCAAAATTGCCTTGTTTAAATCTTCAAATCGGTTTCGCTTTAAATTGAATATATAGTCAATGAATTTTCTGTATCGCTTATACAGCCTAAGATATTCCTTAAGCCAA
>JAZLDW010000053.1:0-5875 GCA_045614945.1 Clostridia bacterium
TTATTCGAATACTAACGTTTTGTAAAGTTCGCTAAAACTTTTGGAATTGACAAGGTCCTAAAACCTTGTGCAATTGTCGTAACAGTTTGTATTTTATACAAATCCGTTACCGCTTTCTCACTGTTTACTTTTCAAACATCATCCGCTATCGCAAACTCGCTCTTTCGCGACCTCTTTTGGCGACAGCTTTGTTAGTATATCATGTTTAGAACCTTTTGTCAACCCTTTTTTTAAAGTTTTTTCTAAAAATTTTAAAATAGTTTCAAGAACCAAAAAGGCACCATGAATACTCGAGTCTCAACGAGAGACTTTTATAATATACCACCTATATAAGATTTTGTCAACCCCCTTTTTTCGTTTTTTTATAAAAATAAGACGCACCATATAGATGCGCCTTATTTACTACTAATCCATAAAGTAAATTCGAACAGGTCTTCTACCGAAACTATAACAGGTTGATCTTGACGGGAAGAAAAGATCTACCTTCTTACCCTTGATCGCTCCTCCGCAATCACCCGCAATTGCATATCCGTATATAAACTGTCCGTCTACAGACTCAATATACATCCTTGTTCCATAAGGAATAACCTTTGGATCTACTGCAACTACACCATACACAAGCGGCATACCGGTCGATGTCTTTCCCGCCCACGGACCGTTATCGGCCGGCGATGCATCATACGCGGTAGCATTAAAGACTTCCACTCTTGTGTAGTTTGTGGGTTTGCTTGCAGGAACAACTCCAAGCTCCCAAATATTTTCAGGTCCTCTTTCAACAATCTCTTCTACAGGAAGCGACAAAACGGTTTGCTTTATCAACTCTCTTGAAACCTCAACGCCATTTTCGTAGTAGATTTCGTATACATATTCGTTTACGCCATTTCTTCCTTCCTGGATTATGTTTCTAACTCCGGCTGCAAGATCAGTTCTTTCTGTCTCGTTTATCGGATAAGCAATTTCCTCCTGAACTGTAACAATATGAGAGTCACGCTTATCAACTGTTATTGTCTCGCCCTCGCCTACCTTTGTACCTTCCGCAGGGAAGATAGAGTCATCTTCATCAATTGCTATCCCTTGCTCTGCAAGAATTCTTACAACCTCTTTTTCGGTTGTAAAATATGGCTTGGTCTCTCCCATATATGAAATGTTTACAGACATTGCTCTTCTGATTCTTATGACCGCGTCGTCCCCAACCTCATCGGTCAGCGCATAGTTTACACGATCACCCTCGTTCAAAATAATACCCTGCTTAGAAAGAATCTTTCCTACATTGGTATCCATTGTCTTGATCTGAACGGGAGAACCATCCGTATCGGTTATTGTAATAACATTTGGTGTAGCATATGCAAACCCACAACATGTAGTAACAACAAATGTCATCGCGAGAAATAGAGCAGTCACTCTGTTTGCACGCTTTACCTTGCCGGACAGTATACCTGTCAGTCTTTGTATCATTAAATCACCTCGTAATATTTTTGCCCAAAAATTTATCACATATATTAAAAATTGGAAAATTTTGGTTTATCTTACTACACTGCAATTATAACCCGAAAATAAATATGAGTCAAATTTCAAATTCTTGTTGACTGCGATTTATCCAAAAATATGAGTAATAAAATTAAATTTAAGCCAATTTTACACCTGAAAGGTCTCGTTTTCTTTCATTTTTGACCATTTTCCTCTTAAATGTAAAATATTTACATAAATTTTGGTTATTGTGCTTAACAAAATTATCTGTTATACTATTGTATGACAACTTTTCTTTTGTAATTATTAAAATTATTTAATTTAAATCTCAAAGCGCAGTTTCCTGTTAGCATTGATTTTTAAAGAGATTTTTAAATTTAGGGACAAGTTTTTATCTTTTTCAAAAACCATTTGTTACTTTTGCACAAAGACAGGGTGTTTTTTGTGGCATTTGTATTACTTTTTTAATTATTGGAGGAATTTTACATGGAAACTAATTTAGTTTTTCCTCACGAAAGAGTCGACGATTTACAACTTGGTGGGCTTAAAATAATTCAGAACCCAAATTGGTTTTGTTTCGGTACCGACGCTGTCCTTTTGGCAGACTATTCAAAAAAGTCTATAAAGAAGGGCGCAAAGGTATTAGACCTATGTAGTGGAAACGGTATAATTCCTATTTTACTTTCAGCAAAAAGCCCCGCTGATAAAATCTATGGAATTGAGATTCAATACGATGTTGCCGAAATGGCAAAGCGTTCGATTACACTTAACGCTCTTGAAGATAAAATTGAGATGATTTGCGCTGATTTAAAGGAGTGCAAAAACTATTTTAGCAGGAGTTTCTTCAATAATATAGTATGCAACCCTCCTTACAAAGAAGCAGGGGGTGGGCTTGTCAACAAAAACGACCCAACGACCCTTGCTCGACACGAAATCTTATGCTCACTCGAAGACATAATACGAGTTTCTTCTATATTATTAGCTCCACAGGGAAAGCTATGTATGATTCATCGACCCGAGAGACTAGCGGATATTCTTTGTATTATGAGACAATACCACATTGAACCAAAGCGTTTGCGTTTTGTTCACCCTATGCCCGAAAAAACTGCTACAATGATATTGGTCGAGGGTGCGTATTGCGGCAAACCCAAATTGTTTCTCGACCCGCCTCTTTATGTATACAAAGAGCCAGGCGTTTATTCAGACGAGTTACTTCATATATATAATAGAAAGGATGCAAAAAAATGAGCGGAAAACTTTTTCTATGCCCCACTCCAATCGGCAATCTGGGAGATATAACAATTCGCACTCTTGAGGTTTTAAAAAAAGTGGACCTGATCGCAGCAGAAGATACTCGAGTAAGTGCAAAACTGCTCAACCATTTTGATATTAAGGTTCCTGTAACAAGTTATTACGAGCATAACAAAAGAGAGAAGGGCAGCTATCTTATCGAAAAACTAATTCACGGAGAAGACATAGCTATAATAACCGATGCCGGTATGCCAGGAATATCCGATCCAGGCGAAGATTTAGTAAGGCTTTGTATTCAAAACAGCATAGAGGTTGAGGCTCTGCCCGGTCCTTGCGCATTTGCTACCGCCCTCGTCGCATCGGGTCTTCCGACAGGCAGATTTTCTTTTGAGGGTTTTCTAACAACAAACCGTAAAAACAGAATTGAGCATTTGGAAGTACTGAAAAACGACCTTCGTACACTTATTTTCTACGAGGCTCCTCACAAGTTAAAAAACACTCTTTGCGATATGCTTGAAGTTTTTGGTGACAGAAAAATTGTTATTGCCAGAGAACTGACAAAAAAATACGAAGAGTACAACCGCACAACTTTAAAGGAAGCCTCTATATATTATGAACAAACTCCTCCCAAAGGCGAATTTGTTCTTATTCTCGAGGGTGCAGATGCAGAAAAAATTAAGGAAGACTACCTAAACTCAATGCCCTCTGCCGAAGAACTCCTTAAAAAGTACTCTGCTCAGGGTTTCAGAGCAAAGGAACTTACAAGGATGGTCGCAGACGAGCTTAAATGCCCGCGTCGCGAGATATACGATTTATATCTTAAGATAAAAGAAACTCTATAGCCACTATCATATTACCTCCCCATTTTGCATATAATTTATCAAAGTATAAATGATACGAAAAGAGAGGTAAATAATATGTCTGCCATATTAAAAAAAGAACTCGTTCATACAAACGAAGTCGTTTGCCAGAAGTATAGTCAAACAACTATTAACTGCGATGTAATAGTCCCCGACATAAACCCCGATATATCAAAGGTTTTAGAGGTGGATGGATTTATCTCTGTTAAGGAAAAATCGATTCGGCAGGGAAAAGTATACATTCAAGGCACTGTTTTTATGACTGCCTTGTACGCCCCGGACGGAGAGGTTATGAACAAGGTTAAGACGCTTTCTGCCACCGAGGATTTTGTACATACGATAGATGTCCTATCAACTGATGGTGATGTTTCTGCATGCGTTGAAATTGAACCGGAAGCCTTTAACCACAGTATAATAAATAGCCGAAAGGTCAATCTCAGATGTGTTGTGGGAATAAATGTAAAAATTACAAAATGCACCAGCTTTGAGCTTGTGACCGATGTGACAGATTCCTTAAACACAATGTGCACAGATACATCTAAAATCAGAATATGCAACACACTTTTAAATTCAGAGAATATGCTGAAAATTTACGAGCAACTTGAGCTCCCATCGGGCAAACCCTCTATGGGTGAGATGCTTAAAACATCCGTCTTTCCGCAGTCGCTTGAACTTACATTGTCCGAAAACCAAGCAATGGCCAAGGGCCAACTCCGCGTATGCTCTCTTTATTCATCCGCAGATGACGGCTCTGTTCAATTTGCAGAATACACAGTCCCCTTCGCCAAGGATTTTGAGCTTCCAGGTGCAGAAGAAGATATGGAAGGCGAAATAGAGTATTCTCTCACCGATATGTATTGCGAAATCAGGGATGACTCTGACGGTGAACCACGAATTTTAGGGCTTGACATCGGTCTTTGTGCCATGATAAAAGGGATGCGCGTAAACGAGCTTGATGTTGTCACAGATGCCTATGCCCTTTCCGGATCAACAAATATACACTCTGAACAAATCGATATTGAGCAGCTCATCGACAACTCAACCGCACAAATTACCCACAAGGCATCGGTTTCACTGCCCGATTATCTACCCGAAATTTTTCAGGTATTTAATGTCTCTGCAGTTGCCTCTGTTGACAGACTTACCGCCGAAGATAACGAAATCACAATGTTCGGGCACATAAAGTTCAACATTTTGTATGTGTCAACAGACGAGGCACTTCCTCTTTGTTCACATCAGGAAACCTCAGAATTTTCCCACTCTTTTCACATTATGGGCGCAGAAGAACAAACACTTTGTGATGCAAAAATCTTTACAGAACATGTAGATTACACAATGAGCGGTGGCAACAGCCTTGATTTGAGGGTAATTCTCGGACTTAATGTCCGTTCATTTAAAAATGAGACGCTGATGCAGATTACAGATATCGAAATCACAGAGCCCGAATGCAATACTCCGGAACCGTGTATAATAATTTACTTCGTGCAACCCGGAGATTCTCTATGGAAGATTGCAAAAAAATATCACACTACCGTCTCCGCACTTATGGAGTGCAATGGTTTAACCAGCGATAAACTTGACATCGGGCAGCAACTTCGCATTTGCAGATAAAAGAAAAACCTTCCGTAAGTGAAGTAGTCAATACTTTGTAGACACAAAAAAGACATTTTTAAGCTGCCTGTTCAAGTCTGTATTGAACAGGCGGTTTTTTTAATTTTCTAACCGGTTTTACATAATTAAAATAATATACAGTTTCGTCAATAACCTTTCTTAAGTCATTTGGGTCTTCCCATAAAATCCCATCCTTACTTTTATTTTAACATAGAAAAAGATAGTAGACACTGTTTTTTTAGTGTCTACTATCTTTATACTACTTCACGCAAGGAAGGTTTTTCTTTTATCTGTGTTTAACAAAAGCTTCTATCCTGTTTAGGGCCTCGTTTATGCTCTCGATTGAATAAGCATACGAGCATCTTATAAATCCGTCGCCGCAGTCTCCGAAAGCACTGCCCGGAATTACTGCAACTTTCTTTTCCATAAGCACTCTTTCGCAAAACTCATCAGATGTAAGCCCTGTGCTCTTTACGGATGGAAAAGCATAGAAAGCGCCCTTTGGCTCGAAACACTCAAGTCCCATATCGTTAAATCCGGAAACTATAACATTTCTGCGCATATTATATTCTTCGCGCATCATCTCAATATCCTCATCTCCGTTTTTAAGAGCCTCTATTGCCGCATACTGAGCGGTCGTCGGCGCTGACATTATAGCAAACTGATGGACTTTAGTCATCATCTTG
>JAZLDW010000054.1:0-57560 GCA_045614945.1 Clostridia bacterium
CGTATTGCGAGGCATAAGGTTTAGATGCAAGTCTTTCGTTTAATGCATCCTATAACAAAATCAATGCCGAATGTTTTAATAAGAAGTCCAATAAATGAACTTATAAGTATTATGTATCCCGATAATATCCCACCCACAATCACAATCAAAAAATCCGTTATCAAAAGTGCTCTTCCAATGTTTATTTTCGAATATTTTTGAACAATAAGCGCTATGATATCTGTTCCGCCTGAGCTTGATTTTACATAAAACATAATTCCGCTTGCAATAGCAATCACAGCAGCTCCTATTATGGCGGATACGTAAATGTTTGAAACCATAGTTGTACTGTTATCAAATATTTTTTCAAAAACCCCCACAAAAACTGTAGTCAATGTGGAACCTACAAAAGTTTTAATCGCCATATCCTTTCCTAAAATAAAGAACGCTGTTATCAACAAAGAAAAATTGATTATAACCAAAATTGTTCCGGGAGAAAAGGATATATACTCATTAAGGATTACAGAAATTCCGCTTGTACCGCCAAGCAAAAGTGAATGAGGGAATATAAAAATAACGGTCGCTATTGCATACAAAATACTCCCTATAGTAATAAACAGATAATTTAAAACTTCTTTTTTCATACATATATCCTTTCGTCAAATTTCGCCAATCTCCGTATTGCGAGGCATAAGGTTTAGATGCAGTTCTTTTTCGAAACTGGCTCGTATCAAGTTAGAACTAAGAATTAGCTTTTCCTCTTATATCATACCTATAGATTGCTGTTCCTATTGAAATCATGGATAATATATCTCCTATTGCAGAACCATACGCAAGACTTGCAAGATTATATACAAGCCAGAACGGCGATCCGATAAATGACACTATGCGAATGATTTTTTCTTCGGTTATCCAGAATGCACTTGTATGTAAAATAACACCTACAATTGGAAACAGGCTAAAAATATTTTCATATAAAAACAAGCCAGCTGTAAGTATTAACAAGTTAATGCCGATAATAAAAAATATTAAATTCTTCTTAATTATTTTACTATCCTTCTTCTGGGCTACAACCGAAGAAACCGTGCCGAGTATATCAAGAACTACACCTTCAAAAGCTCCCAATATAAGATATTGAAGTATATATAAAATTCTTGATGTTGCATTCCAGACAATTATATTTTTTCGTTTCTTTTGTTGATAACTTAACAGAAATGTTATTACCGCAAACACTCCAATGATTTGTGCAAGCAATATCATTTTTATTCCTCCTATATAAATTTCAATGATTACATCTCTGTATGAAGACTGTATACTCTAGATGGCAATGTTTTTAGTGATTGCGAGGCATACGGTTTAGATGCAAATCTTTTTGACATCATATTCATACAAAGTTAGGGATAAACAGCATTTATCTTATGTAAGGCCAAATAAACCCATCCGCACTCCCTCTTGTTGAATATACAGCATCGTAATAATCAAAAACCCAATCGCCATTTTTTTTTACAAAGTAATAAACCAAACCAACTTCATTTTGAGCATTCTCAAAAACCGCATACACTTTAGCATTATCATCGTTATACTTTATGACTTTTATATTGCAATCATTTAAATATCCTTCTCCACCAATATCGTGTATTTTTGTGTTTCTGAAAATTTCACCATATTTGTAAGTGTTATATTCACACATAGCAATTGAAGAAATCCAATATAGTACAAACGCTGATATTATGATCAAAACAACTATTTTAATTTTCTTCATGTTCGTACTTCCTTTCGACAAAATTCTCCATATAGTTCGTGTCAAGACTGGAGAACAGTGAATAATAAGAACCACGACCCGTCAACGCAATCAAAGATTGCGGTCGGGTACCCCGGAACCTTGATACTCACAAGCTCGTATTAGGACCTACTAACTTTTCCCTATTTTTTTCAACTGGTTTTCCCTAAACAAAATCCATCAGAACCCGCGAGAATACTGGATTTTCTCGCTCCCGATGATATATGTAAATATAATAAATCGGCAAACTAATTTATTAAATTTTATAGACTTGACACGAGGACAACAGAATCCATTAAAATAACGAATCGACGGCAATAAACCATACAACAACAGCAGCAATTACTGCTGATACGATTCCTAGTATTATACAATTTTGTCCTACAGACTTTTCTTCGTCACTATCCTTTGACAAAAGGATAGCACCTAAAATATACCCAATAAGCGGAATCAAAAAGCTAATAACATATCTAAATGTATTACTTTCTCCTCCAGTTTCGATTTCTATATCAGCATCTTGATTCTCATAATATTCTAAAGAATAGTATTTTTTCTTATCTAACTTAGCACCACAAAAAACGCATGTCTCATTTTCAAAACTATTAGGCCCCTCACATTTAGAACAGTTTATTTCTTTTGGAAGCATTTTCTCTATCTTTTCTTTCTCTTCTTTTTCATACAGTTCCAACTGTTTCTTTATCAAAGACATTTCTTCTTCTGTATATAAATCTTTTTGAGTTTCATAAATCAACTCTAGCTCATCAACTGAATATTCTTCAATTTCTTTTAGAAATTCTTCTTTTGTGGTCATTATAAAATTCTCCTTTTCTACATTCTTCGACATTTTCTATATTGTGAAGCATTAGATTTGGTTGCAACTATTAGTATCATTTATTAATTTTTTTTACCTTCGACAAATTTTTCATAGGCAATAGATATTTCTAGCATTTTTTGTTCTGTCATAACAGAATTGGGCGGTGTGTTTGAATTTATAATTACAACTTGATCGGCAATCTTATATACACAACCCACCTTTTCTAATTTCAGATACTGCTCTCTGCACCACCTAAACAAGTTGTTAATGGAACTATAGTCTCTATCATTAGGCTCAATTGTATAACATCTCAATAGTGGATGACGTGGAAATTTGTCACTTATATCATGCATTCGCAGTTTATTCATCATTGTCAGTGCACCAACAAATGGACTGTCATTTACCAAATGGTGAATAGATTGAAATAATTCCGGTTCCGCAAATCCAGGGTATCTATCAAGGATTCTATTACCTCTTTTTATAAGATCTTCGCTGTTATTACTTATATATGTAAACCAATTTTGCTTAGGTATCACATTAGGCTCGCCTTCTAAATCTAAACTGTCATATATAGCACTTATATTTTCCTCAGAAAACAGTTCTTTTACAGATATATTATCCCTTTTCTCATTTGATTGGACATACATTTCTTGCCAAAGTGATATCAATCTCGAAGCAAACAACTGTACATCTCGGTATAGGGCAAGGCGTAACGGTTCTTCACTTTTAGCTTTCTGTTTTCTTGAGATATAGTCTATTACTGCTATAGTACAAATTGATGCTATAAATCCAGCGGATAGGTTAAGCCATAAATCTGAAAAATCATGATTTTCAGTAGAATAAAACCAAAAAATTAATGTGACGAGAGCAAAACATATTGTAACAACCAAAGCAATGTTGTTCATTATCCATGCTGCTATTTTCTTGAACACTCTTATTATATTGTTGCACATTTATCTCACCCCGTAAATCTTTCTTTTCTACAACGCTTGACACTTCTTTATAGTTGATGTCAAGTTAATACGAAAAGCACTAATACAACCTTCTTAAATCGCTATAAGAAATAGCAAGTCCATTTTTAGTGATTATTTCAATAAATTCTATAGAATTTACATCACATCTGTTGTTAAAAATCATCATCGAGTTTGGCATCATTTTTCTATAAGGTTGATATGATTCATTTTCGATAGGATCATCAACATCTATAGTTTCACCATTTTTAAACCAAGGTAACGAATTCACTTTATAAAAATCTTGATTTATTTGTTCCTTATTATCTACACCCAAGTTGGTTATCGCTAACCCGTAGCAAAAATCACTTCTACTAAAGTCATATAATTCCATATAGTATGACGAACATAAAGCATTGTTCGTATATAAGCCTTTAACTGCATCTATATAACACTTAGATTTCTCTTGTGCATCAACAAAACTTGTTTTCATCAATTTTCCGAAACCATTTTTACTATAAAAATCACTTCCGATTTTCGGCTGAAACTTCTCATCCTGGCTTATCATAATATATCCATACAATGATTCGTCGCTTCTAAAATATCCAATCATAGTATATAAATCATTCGCCCATATTTTCCTTGAGCCAATCTCTGTGCCATCATTTTCAAGTGGAAGTTCAAAACTCTCACTAACTTGAGCTTCATCCAAAATACTCTTTATATAGTCATATGATTGTGTCGGCTTTATACTTTCTATTTTTTCTTCAAAAGCACCTCGGTAAACCCATGGCAAATTATCATACGCCGGCTTCGCAATTCCACCGATGAATCCTATTCCAAGAACTCCAAAAATCAAAAGTAGAGTTTCCAATATTTTTTTAATTTTTTCCCATATATCTTTCATATAGTCTCTCCTTTCGATAGTTTTCCTCACAATTCGTCAAAATTCGACTCGTGTCAAGTCAGG
The DNA here is from genome assembly GCA_045614945.1 of Clostridia bacterium. Taxonomy (GTDB): domain Bacteria; phylum Bacillota; class Clostridia; order Monoglobales; family Monoglobaceae; genus UMGS1820. Next base: position 4,494 of record JAZLDW010000054.1, read on the forward strand.
GCTAAAAAATTTTTCTTCTCAAGGGGCTTTTGTATGTCAATGTTATAAAATTTCCGGACATTTTTCATCATTTTTTACATTGTATCATATTTGAAATTTATGGTCAATAAAAAACAGATTGTTCTGCAAAAACAAAATCAACAGACTTTATTGCTAAAGTCCGTTGATTTTTATTTGTTTTTTGATTATCTTACAATAACCATTTCTCTTACCTGATCCTCATATACTCTCAAGAAGAGACGCGTTTCGTTTCCTTCTTCAAATATTTCTATATCTGCAGCAGAGACAACCTGAATGTTATTATTCGTTCTTGTTGAGTCATAGAGATATACAATTGCATCACCTGTTGCAAAATTTCTGATATCTCCGTTGATGCTTACATTTACGCTTCCGCTGAACTTCTTGGTTACGCGACCGTATACACAAGTCATGTCATTTGATACTTCGGTTATAAACTCTGTTCCCTTGTTTGCGCTGTTAAACAAGAGGGTTATTCCGTCGATCTCGCCTGTTGAATTCACACGATACTGGATTATATCACCCTTTACAAGTGGGGTTGTTCCGCCCGCACCATTTGATTTTACTAAGATAGTCTTATCTGCGGCAAGAAGGTTTATCTGTGTCCCACTCTGCCATCCGTAAAGTCTGTCTGTATCCTCATAATCCTCGTTCTGTGTTTCACTTAAGTGGTCAACTACAAGAATCGGAGATTCAGGTGCAGATGTGCCGGTTGAACTTGTTATAATCACAACATTTGCAACATAGTTTTCCTGCAAATCGTAAATCATAGCACTATAAGTTGTCTCGTTTGAGAGAGTCGTGCGTGTTCTGACAGAATACTTGGTTGTATCCTTGCCGGCATCTGCTGGTATATCAAATATAAGTGTATTATCCGCAATACCTACATTGCCAAGTTTTGATGATGCGCTCTTGTATACAAGGTCATCACGGTTTATATTAAGGGTAAAGGTTCCCTTGTTTGGCGCACCTGTTGATGTTCCATTTTGAGCAGTTTCAATCGCTGCAACATTACCTGAACTATTTGTCTCGTATACGATAAGCTGAGGTGTTACCTCTCCACCACCCTTGAGGGTGTCTACAACATCAGACGGTTCTGTGCCGTATGTGTTGTTAAATCTAATCTTTTCTGTGCTTGTAAGCACTGTTGTTTCACCTGTCGCGGTGAAGATTCTAAATTGTGCTGTTGTCTCAAATCCTGTTGACATAGCCGCATCGACAAGGTATCCGTACTTTCTGTTAGCGGTTAAATCTGTATCAACAGTTGCGTTTTCGTCAACCGCTGCAATGTTACCCTCGATATCTAAATAGAATGTTCCCTTATCGCGAAGTTCAATGTCATTAGGATAACTTGCTGCTTTCTTGTAAACCTCTGTGCTGCTTCCTATTCTATATCCATCATCGGTTATCTCTGTAACGGTTCCGTTTACTGATGCGTCTGATACATAGCCCTTTACTAAAAGTCCGTCATCGCTGATGGTGTAAGAAATTACATTCCATTCAACAAGTTTTGATACATCTATTTCTTCTCCATCCTTGAGCAAGGTGTACATAATCTCTCTGTTTTCCTTATCAAACACTAAAGAGCCGTTTAAATACTTGTCTGTTACCCTGCCCGTTATGGTCGAAACAGTATCAACTACAATATTTGTAAAGTGGTTTACAAATACGATTTCGTAAATTCCGTTAGTATCTGCATCGAGCATAATTACATTACCCGATGTGGGTTTGAGCTGTGTTGTTGTAACCCCTGTCTTGTGTTTTCCGTTGTAGATATAGGTTGCATCTGAAGCAATCTGAACACTCTTGGTGTTTCTGTCGCTCTCGCTTCCCCAGTACTCAAAAGTGCGGACAAGAGCCTCATCCTCTGTTACTGATACAATATCGTTTGCTACAACAGTTATCGCCTTGTTTTTGTTTGCCTGTTCTCTTAAGTTAATAAGTGTTTTTTCGTCTGTTGTTCTGTCTACTCTTGCGTAGTATAGCACATTGTATCCAAGATACTGTTTTGCTGAGGTATTACCAGCAAAAAAGATTTCATCATCTATCTGAACTCTGTCCTCCGCTGTTGTACTACCTCCGGTGAGACTTGTTTCGCCTGTACCTTTAATTTGTCCGTATCCCTTTTCTACATTGAGCTTGTCATAAAGCAGGGTTTTGTCTACAACCTCATAGGTTGCATTGGCGCCAAAGCCAACTTGCTCCATAAGATTTACCGTCAAAGAGTTAAATATAAGTTGTGCAATATCACCTCTTGTTGCGGGTGCAGAGGTTGAGCCCTCTATGCCGCGAAGCAACTGATTTGAGGATGCAATATAAAGATATCCGGCCGGATATCCACCCTTATCAGCGGCCGCCGGCTCATATCCCATAGCTCGTACGATTATGGCAATTGCCTCCTGCAAAAGCACGGGGTCATCAGGACGGAATGTACCCACATCATCTCCGATTACCATTCCCTGCTGATGAGCTACATTTATAGCTCCGGTTGCCCAATGTCCCGCCGGAACATCAGGGAATTTCGTGGCACCGCCTGAACTTACAGCAATATCCTCAAGACCTACCGAGTATACTGCTACCTTTGCCATTTCGCTTCTGATGATTGCATCGTTTGGTCTAAATGCCCCTGTCTCTGCATCACCTACCATTATTCCAAGCGCACCAAGAAGTTCTGCCGCTTCTTCATACTTTGTACCTGCTATATCAGGCGCAAGACTTATCCTCATGGTGCTGTATCTTGACGCCGCAGGGGTCTGTGCAACAGGGCCTGCCGCCATACCATTGTACTTTGAACTATTTTCGACAAGATTGGTATTTATAGTTGTATTTGAGTCAATTGTGCCATCTGCATTTGTGCCATCAAAAGATAAAAGCCCAACACCTTCATTTGATGTCCCAACAGCACTCGCCGTTTCTCGCACTTGCGACGAATTACCTATAATACCGTCGTTTAATATCTGTCCTCTGCCCGCATTTTTAGTGTCTGAGGAAGACCCATCTATAGTTTCAATCTGGGTTTGTGTTGCCCCTTTATCTGAAACCATATCACCAGTACCGGCACCAGGACCATAAAATTCTCCTGATACCGCCTCAGTTTCCTGCGGGAGGTCATATCCTGTCGCTGATACTACCATACACATAGATGCAAAAATGCATACTATCAGAAACATTGGAAGTATTTTCTTTAACATTTGTTTTCCTCCTGTTTAATTTGATTTGGTCTTTGTTTTAATTTTTGTTATTTACGCTGTTATTTTGTGCGCCAAAGAAAAAAATACACAGGTAACATTATGGTATGTATGGCAAAAATATCTTATAAAAAATTATTTTAACTTTTTTATTATTTTTTAAATTTAATAGTTGAATTATTACAATATATATGGTATATTATAATAAAAAAGGTAGTATATTGTGTGGTTTTACAAAAAACCATCGATTTTTAATTTTTTTCAGGAGGATTAAAAAATGAAAAAAACAAGGATTTTATCTTTTGCACTTTGTCTGGCTATTGTGTTTTCCAGTTTTTCTCTTACAGCTTTCGCACTTGGCTTTGACGATGTGGACAACGACCCCACTGTTTCATGGGCAAAAGATTCCATCACAAAAATGTCAGATGCAGGCTACATAAAAGGATACGAGGATGGTACATTCCGTCCTTACAGACCAATCACAAAGATTGAATGTATAATACTTATGGCAAGAATGGTAGGTCTTGAAGATCAGGACTATGCCGCTACAGCAGCTGCTGCATATGATGCATACAAAGATGTTGCATCAAAATTTAATGCAACATATACAAAAGAGCTTTGCTACCTCCTCTATACGGGCATTTTAAAAGAGAGTGACCTTGCTGATTATACATCTGCAGCAAATGCAAACACACAGTTGCTAAGATACCAGGCGGCTATGCTTATGTCAAAGCTTATGGGTAAAGACGCAGAAGCAAAAGCATATACAGTTTCGACACCTACATATGCTGACAATATTGCTATCCCTACAACCGCAAGACCTTATGTTGAATTCGTAACCAAAAATCAAATTATGAACGGTATGGATTCAAACACAGCGGGTGAGCCTCAGTTTTCACCTGTAACATCTCTCACACGCGCGCAGATGGCAACTCTTCTTGCAAGAATGATGGACAAGCTTGATGTTACATTAATCACTGGATCACTTGAGGCTGTAAGCAAATCTACTATTTCAATTGATGGCAAGGACTATAAACTTTCTGCATCACCAAAGGTATACCTTGACGGCGAAGAAGCAGACGCAGACGCTCTTGCCGCCGGCACTACTGTTTCAGCCATTAGCCTTTGCGACGAAATCGTTATGATAGAAACTGCGCAGCCTATAGAGATTGCAACTGTATATGGCCTTGTTGTTAGCAAGAGCGAGAATTCATCGGGCAAAAGAATTACGATTGCTGACTATGAAAACAAAGATTTGACCTCAACATATGTCATTGCCGATGATTGTGTTATATACAAGGATTCATCAAAATCGACATTTAGCAATATTATGGCAAACGATTTTGTTAAACTTGAAATCACAGGTTCTAAGGTAACAAGACTTTCTACAGAAGATACCAAGATTGATATTGAAGGAAAACTTGTAGCGATTGATTTTGACACCGAAGACAATGTATATCTTAAAGTCAGTGACACAAAAGGCGAAAACATTGTTACATACAATGTTTCATCAAAAGGAATCAAAGCATCACGCGATGGTGTAGATGTACAGCTTCGCGAGTTGTCAGTCGGCGATACTCTTACAATAAGACTTAGCTACGGCAAGGTTACAAGAATTATTGCAACAAGCACAACTGAAGATATTACAGGCGTTTTGACTGAAATAATTATTTCAAATACACCTTCCGTTACTATCACAACAGACGGCGTAGCGAGAAACTTTAAGCTTCGTTCAAATTCAAAAATCACTATTGCAGGTGTTTCCGGTGATATATATGACCTTCGTCCCAACATCACAGTTAAGGTAAGGCTTAACAGCAACGAGGTTCAGACACTTACCGCTTCAACTATAGAGGTATCCGAAAACGGTGAGATGTATGGTACTGTTACAGGCAAAAATATTAGCTATAATGTAATTACACTCGAAGATGAAGATGGTAACACGCAGAGCGTTTACTTTAACACAGGAACCGCCTTCTTAAACAGCAGTGGCACCAATACAACAGTTAAATCAATAAAAAATGGTGATACAGTTTCTATTACAGGTGCATACAAAAATGGCGTTTTTGAAGCAACAATTATAATAATAAAATAGTTTTAAACTGTAATAAGAACCTTGCTACAGAGCAATTCCAAGGTTTAGACAAAATTAAATATTAACTAAAAAGAATGAGTTCGGTATTTCACCGAACTCATTCTTTTTACTTTTATAAGCAAACTCTCACACATTTTTATTTGTCATAAAAAAACATGTACCCCAAAAGCGTCTAGCTTTTGGGGTACATATTTTTACAAATACCTTTTAATGCTTTATGTTATTTAAGTGTTGGCAAAATCTTTTCAACATCGCTGTGAGGTCTTGGAATAACATGTGTAGCAACAAGTTCTCCCAACTTCTGCGCCATCTTACCGCCAGCTTCAACAGCAGCCTTTACTGCGCCTACATCACCGCGAACCATTACACTTACAAGGCCTGAACCTATCTTCTCTGTACCGATAAGTACAACTTCTGCAGCCTTTACCATTGCATCAGCAGCCTCAATTGCTGCAACCAAGCCTCTTGTTTCTATCATTCCTAATGCTTCCTGTGCCATTTTAAAAATCCTCCTGAAATATTAAATATTTTAAATAATCTGATTTATTAAAATCAGTTAAATATACTTTTCTTCTGCCTTATGAAATTGCATCCATTACTTTTTCAAAGCATGAAGCACCATAAGCAGATAAAGCCGTGTCTTGTTCTTCTGTGCCACCGCTTACCCCAATACCGCCAACTATCTTTCCCTTATATTTAAGAGGGTCTCCTCCACCAAAGATAACAATTTTACCTTCATTGGTGAACTGAATTCCATAAAGCGAACCGCCCGGCTGGGCAAGTGGTTTTAACTCTTTTGTGGACATTTTAAGTGCCACAACGGTATAAGCTTTGTTAAGCGCCACATCATAACTTGCAATATAAGAATCGTCCATACATTCTACTGCAACAGGTCTGGCACCGCCATCAGATACTGCAACAACTGCATTTACACCCATTTCCTTTGCCTTTGTTTCTACCAAAGCAATAAGCGCCTTTGCCACCTCAAGTGACATTTTTTTGTTGTCTGTTTCTCTGACACGAAGCTCTCTCGTCACAGCTTCTGTAATCTGCATTATCAGCTGGTCATTCATAATATGCCTCCAAAATGCTATTTTTCAAGCTGTTTCATTACACTTCTTGTAATCTGAGCAATAAGGTCACTATCAGCAGCTGCTGCAACTCCTGTATCTTCTGAAATCGCACAATCGGGAATACCACAACCATGACAGTTCATAACACCATTTTTTTTGTTAGGACAAAGGTCAGCAGGGTGCTTACCAGACATACCAAACTGTCTTCTTATCTCATATAGCTTCTTAATCTGCTCTTTCGAGAACTCTCTCGGTCCGCCAAGCTGCTTTGATTTAAAGAGAAGCTCTGCATAGAACTCAACAGATTCCATCTTGTGATAAGCCGCAAGTAAAGAATCAGAATATGTAAGCGCACCATGATTTTCAAGAAGTACTGCATCATAATATGGCAGATACTTTTCAACTGCATCCGGAATCTCGTTAGTTGAAGGTGTACCATATTCTGCAATCGGAACACAACCAAGAGCTATTACCGCCTCGGGCATGATTGGCTGGGTCAAGGGAATCCCTGCAATTGCAAAACTTGTTGCATAGATTGGATGCGCATGTACAACTGCATTTACATCAGGACGATTAGCATAAACTCTCATATGCATCTTAATCTCTGATGATGGCTTATAGCCCTTGTTTGCCTGAATAACATTACCCTCTTTGTCAACCTTACAAATATATTCCGGTGTCATAAAGCCCTTGCTTACGCCGGTTGGAGTACACAAAAACTCATTTTCCGAAATTTTTACAGAAATATTGCCGTCATTTGCAGCAACCATATTCCTGTTGTAAATTCTCTTACCAATGTCGCATATCTGTTTCTTAATCTCGTATTCAGAAACCATAATAAACTCTCCTCTTATTCTTTATTTTAAATTTTGATATTACTCTCAATTATATACTACCACAACATATTTCAATAGTCAATAGTTTTTTCTTTGTTTTTGTTGTTTTTTTTGTTTTTTCTTTTTTTATTATTAGAAATTTTATGTTTTAATCAGGATTTAATGCATTTTTCTACCCGATTATACTTATCCACTTTCCGCAAGCAACAATAATGTGATCGACAAGTCTGACTCCAAGCACAGAGAGAGTCTCTTTTATATCTCTTGTAAGTGTAATATCTGCCATAGATGGCTCAAGTTTGCCGCCAGGATGATTGTGCATAAGCATCACCGCGTAAGCATCATTTAATATTGCACGCTTAGCAACTATTTGAAGCGACACACTAGCCGCAGTTGATGTGCCCTCGGATATTTTATCGACACTTATAATCTGCATGTAAGAGTTCAGACATACCATATACAAATTTTCAACAAGCTTGCCATAAAAATAACTTTTTGCGTATTCTCCTCGCTTATCCATACTATCAAGTATCGTCTTCTCACCTGCACCTTTTTGCACGCATCTCTCAACTATTCCAAGAAGAGGCATCATATCATGCAGAAATTCGGCCGTTCTGTGTCCAACGCCTTCTATGCTTTGCAGTTTTTCAACATCAGCCGACAATACACCTGCAATTGAACCAAACTCATTAATAAGTCTAATGGCTAGTTCGTTTGTATTACCTCTTGGTATAACTGCAAAGAGCAGCTTTTCAAGCTGCTCATGCTCTTCTAGAAATTCAAGTCCCATAATACGAGCCTTTTTATCTATTCTTTTTCTGTGCCCACCGTGAATATCGCCTTTCATTACTTGGCTCCTCTGCTACCCGGTTTAACAAGAGGTACTCCACTTTTACAGATGGGACATTCATCCGGCTCATAAGATGTAATATCCATAGAGAACGCACTCTTATATGGTACACCAAAGTCAATTTTGCCACCTGTTCTGTCAACAATAGATCCAACACCTGCAACGATGCCTCCGCACTCTTTTACAAGCTCCATAACCTCGCGTACGCTGCCGCCTGTTGTAACAACATCCTCAACGACTAAAACCCTCTGTCCTTTTTCAATAGTAAAGCCTCGACGAAGAGTCATAGCGCCATTCTCACGCTCTGCAAATATATTTTTCACTCCAAGTTGCTTTCCAACCTCGTATGACATCTGAATAGCACCGATTGCAGGGCCGATTACAACATCAATATTGTCATCCTTGTACTTTTCAACAAGCTCGGCGCAAAGGGGAACGCTATACTTTGCATTCTGAAAAATCTTTGCACACTGCATATACTTGTCGCTGTGTCTGCCCGAGGTCAAAAGAAAATGCCCCTCAAGTAAAACCTCTGCTTCTTTGAGCATTTCAATAATTTCGTTGTTTGTCATATGTATCAATCCTTTCTTTAATTTATCAATCTAGTACATTTCAACTGTTCCAACAAGGTCAGAAACACTTGCTATATTATTTTCATCAAGATATTTTTGTATACCATCTGCAACCTTTACCCATGCATATGGATCAATAAATCCTGCTGTACCAACTGCAACAGCACTGGCACCCGCCATAATAAATTCTATAGCATCCTCGCCCGTTGAGATGCCACCCATTCCTATAAGCGGCAATTTTACTGCCTGATGCACTCTGTATACCATATTCACAGCAACAGGCTTAATTGCAGGTCCGGACAGACCACCTGTGTTGTTTCTAAGTATCGGGCGTCTTGTCTTTATGTCAATTTTAAGACCAAGTAGAGTATTTATAAGGGACAGTGCATCTGCACCTCCTGCCTCTGCACCCCTTGCAATCTCGGTTATGTCTGTTACATTGGGAGAAAGTTTTACAATAAGCGGCACCTTTGAAACTTCCTTGACGCGTCTTGTGATTTCCTCTGTCATTTTCGGATCCGTGCCAAATGCCATGCCGCCAACCTTTACATTTGGACATGATATGTTAAGTTCAAACATATCTACGCTATCGCCAAGTATCTCTGCAACTGCGACATAATCTTCTACTGCACTTCCACAAAGGTTTGCGATAAGTTTTGTGTCGTATGTTCTAAGTTTTGGTAAATAGTGATCCTTAAAATATTCTGCGCCTGGATTCTGAAGTCCTACACTGTTTAAAATTCCCATCGGGGTTTCAGCAATTCTCGGTGCTGGATTACCAAGTCTCGGCTCTGCCGAGAGTGCCTTAAGACATATTGCACCAAGTCTTGACAAGTCAAAATACTCGCCGTATTCTTCTCCAAAACCAAATGTACCTGAACCTGTAGTTACAGGGTTCTTCCACTCAACCCCTGCTATGTTTACTCTCATATCAGCCATCGAATTCCACCTCCGATGCATTAAACACAGGTCCATCCTTGCAAACGCGCTTACGCTGTCCATTTATTTTACAAACACATGTAACACACGCGCCGATTCCACATCCCATACGCTCTTCAAGCGAAACCTGTGTCGGAATATTTTTATCAACTGCAATCTCTGATACTGCTTTCATCATTGGTGTAGGTCCACACACAAAAATGCGATTTACCTCATTTGAATCTGTTATGTTCTTCAAAAGGCCTGTTACAAATCCCTTGTAGCCACAACTTCCATCGTCGGTTGCTACAAAAACGTTATCTACATACCTTGCAAACTCGTCGGTCATCATCATTTCAGATTTTGACCTAAACCCAAGCAACACACTGGCTCTTTTGCCAAATGTCTTGGCAAGTTCGAGAAGTGGAAATATTCCTATTCCGCCGCCGACGAGCAAAACTCTGCTATCTTCTGTATCTGTATCAAAGCCGTTTCCGAGAGGACCGAGTATATCAATTTTATCTCCGACATTCTTCTGTGACAACGCATCGGTACCAATACCCCTTACGCTGAAGATAAACCTTATCGACTTTTTATCAATAACCTCACACACACTTATCGGACGACGAAGATACGCATCCCCTCCACAAAGCACATGCAAAAACTGACCCGCTTTTGTTTTTTCTGCCATTTCGGGGCATAAAACAGTAAAATCATATACACTGTCGGTCAGTTTTTCTTTTCTGACAAGCTCACAAAACAATTTTCTTCCTCCTTGCATCAACCCATTATATGATTATAATACGCTCAGTATATCGTCTCTCATTCTTATCGCCTCAGCTCTGGCTGCCTCTCCAACGCTGCCACCATTTTTCATATAAGCACACATAATTGAGCGTGACGCATTTACAATCGCACCGAGGCCATCTTTGTTAAAACAGGGCGCAACATCTTTTGCGCCACCGCCCTGTGCGCCATAACCCGGCACAAGGAAGTATGTCCTTGGCATAATTGCTCGAAGGGTTGCCGCCTGTTCAGGATAGGTTGCGCCAACAACTGCACCTGCACTGCTGTATCCATTAGTACCTATCAAATCACTGCCCCATGTCTTAACAAGCTCTGCCATATGCTCATATATATGTTTGCCGCCTGATTTTAAATCCTGAATTTCTCCTGATGATTTATTAGATGTCTTTACAAGAATAAATACACCCTTGTTGTTCTCTGCACATTCTTTTATAAATGGTGCAACCCCATCCGTGCCCAGATATGGGTTTATTGTCATACAATCTGCACCGTAGGCTTCAAACTTGTTCTCTCCAACCTGAGTTTTACCAAGGTATGCCGTCGCATATGCCTCAGAAGTTGTTCCTATGTCGCCTCTCTTTGCGTCTAATATTACATACATACCCTTTGATTTTGCATACTCAATGGTGTCGTGCATACATTGGATTCCGGGTACTCCATACATCTCATAATATGCCGCCTGTGGCTTTACTGCAGGAACTATATCATAAAGAGAGTCAATTAAAATCTTGTTAAACTCAAGTATTGCTGCAGAGATACCCTCAAAAGTCTCGCCGTATTTTTCAAAAGCATTCTTTTTTATTTCCTCGGGAATATAATCTGCCTTAGGATCAAGTCCCGCAACAGTCGGATTATTTTTTTCTTTTATTTTTTCTATCAATATATCAATCATATTCTGCCTCCATTTATTACTCTGCCTTGTATACCGTTCTTCCGCCAAGTATTGTGCGGCGAACCCTTCCAAAAAGCTTCATTCCATTATATGGTGAATTCTTGCCTTTTGTCTCAAATTCATTCACATCTACTATAAATTCCTCGTTATCGTCAAAAATCACAATATCTGCTGGCGCACCAACATTTAAGGTTCCTCTATCACTGCCAACAATTTTTGCAGGCGCTGTACTCATTTTGTCAATAAGCTCAAGCATTGTCATCTTGCCACTCTTTACAAGGTATGTGCATCCAAGCGCAAGCGATGTCTCAAGACCGACGATTCCGTTTGCAGCCTTTTCAAACTCAATTCTCTTTTCGTCAACATGATGTGGCGCATGGTCTGTCGCGATTGCATCAATTGTACCATCGCAAAGTGCCTCTATTATTGCCGCAACATCCTCATCATCGCGTAGCGGAGGGTTCATCTTTGCATTGGTATTAAATCCATCACACGCCTTGTCAGTCAGCGTAAAGTAATGTGGCGCTGTTTCTGCAGTAATCTTTGCGCCCCTTGCCTTTGCTGCACGAACCGCCTCGATTGAGTTTTTTGTACTAACATGACAGATGTGAAGTCTGGCTCCGATTTCCTCTGCAAGAAGTATATCTCGGCTGACTGCAACACTCTCTGCAGACTTTGGAATACCGCGAAGTCCAAGATATGTTGACATATAGCCTTCATTCATACTTCCGCCATCTACTAAATCCAAATCCTCACAATGCGCCATTAGCGGAATATCAAGCATTTTTGCATAACTAAGCGCGCGTCTCATAATAACTGAAGATGTCACTGGTCTACCATCATCCGAAAAAGCAACCGCACCTGAGTCTTTAAGCTCTGCCATCTCGGTAAGTTCTTCTCCTTTGAGGCCTTTTGTGATACAAGCAGTCGTCATTACATTTGCAAGACCTGCTCTATTACCTCTGTTGATAACATACTCTACAAGCGCCGCATTATCTATAGGCGGATTTGTATTTGGCATACACAAAACCGAAGTTACTCCACCTTTTGCCGCAGCACGACTGCCTGATTCTATATCCTCTTTATACTCAAGTCCAGGCTCTCTGAAATGAACATGAAGGTCGACAAGTCCAGGTGCAACTATCATTCCTGTTGCATCAATTATTTTTGCATCATAATCGTCGATATTCTCTGCAACCCTCTCTATTACGCCATAGTTTATCAAAATATCCGCCTTGCCTGCAAAATGTTTTGCAGGGTTGATAACATAACCGTTTTTTATAATTCTTTTCATATTCTATCTCACCTCTTTTGTCAGCATATCAAGAACCGCCATTCTGACACAAACACCGTTTGTAACCTGACCTCCTATAACCGAGCGCGGTCCGTCTGCAACATCAGCTGAAAGTTCTACTCCCCTGTTTACAGGACCGGGATGCATTACTATTGCATGGGGTGCAGCAAGTTCAACTCTGCGTTTGTTTATTCCAAAAAGTCTGTGGTATTCTCTAACCGATGGGAAGAGACCACTCTTCTGACGCTCTAACTGAATTCTAAGACCCATTATTACATCTGCACCATCCGCAGCCTTATCAGCATCGTAGAGTACCCTCACTCCGAAATCTTCAATTTCTTCGGGCATCAGAGTTGTGGGTGCACAGAGAGTAACCTCTGCACCAAGCTTTTTAAGTCCATAGATATTGCTTCTTGCAACTCTGCTATGTTTTACATCACCAATTATCGATACTTTTAACCCCTCAAAACTTCCAAACCTCTCACGCATGGTCATAAAATCAAGAAGTGCTTGTGTCGGGTGCTCATTCATTCCGTCACCCGCGTTGACAATTGATGCTTCTGTGTACTGAGAAAGCAAGTGCGGCGCACCAGATGCGCTGTGACGCACTATTACAACATCTGCCCCCATCTCGTCTATAGTTTTACCTGTATCTTCCAAGGTCTCACCCTTTGCAACACTGCTGCCGGATGCAGTAATATTCGCCGCAGTTGCACCAAGATATTTGGATGCAAGCTCAAATGATAAACGCGTCCTTGTACTGTTTTCGTAAAAAAGAGTAATTATACTCTTACCACTGAGGCAACTATCCTTCTTACCCGCCTCAAGAACCTCTTTTTTCATAGTTTCTGCTCTGTCGAGAATACTTATAATCTCATTTGCAGATAATTCTTTCATTCCAAGCAAATGTTTCATGTATACCTTTGCCCCTCTTTCCATACTTATCTAACTATATATCATACCACAAGTGTTGAGGCTTGTCTATAAGAATTCCCTAATTTTGATAAAAAAATCTAAATTTCTAATAAAAAATGCCCCTTGAACAAAGGGGCATCGTTTTATACTAAACAACTCTTATTATCGCCCAAAACAATTGGGCATGTTTTTTATAAAATAACATATGTATCTGTATCCATATTTAGTTTTTTATTTCCCATCGCGCAATGTGTTTAAAACCTTTTCGTAATAATCCGGAAGCGATGAGGCAAACTCCATATACACTCCACTTACAGGGTGTACAAAACCGATTTTATACGCGTGAAGAAGCTGTCCATCGATTTTAAACTCTTCTTTTTTAACCCCATAGGTTTTATCCCCCACAATCGGATGTCCTTTTGACGACATATGCACTCTTATCTGATGAGTGCGTCCTGTCTCAAGTATGCACTCAATAAGTGTGTACCGCCCAAACCTCTCAAGTACATTATAGTGGGTGATCGCTTCTTTAGAACCACGCTCGGTTATTGCCATTTTTTTGCGGTCAATTGGATGTCTGCCGATTGGTTCATCAATTGTACCGCTATCTTGCGAAAATCCGCCGTGAACAAGAGCCTTGTACGCCCTTGTCAGGCTGTGTTCTTTTATCTGCTCTGATAGACCAATATGTGCTCTGTCGCTTTTTGCAACCATTAAAAGTCCACTTGTATCCTTATCAATTCTGTGAAGTATTCCGGGGCGTTTTTCACCGTTTATACCTGAGAGAGAATCTCCGCAATAAAACATAAGTGCGTTGACAAGTGTGCCGGTGTAGTTTCCAACAGCAGGATGCACAACCATGCCCTGTTTCTTGTCTACAACAAGCATATCCTCGTCCTCGTATACTATGTCAAGCGGTATATCCTCTGCTGCGATTTCAGGTTCGCCCAGTATCAGAGGGGCGACTTCTATTTCTTCACCCGTTTTAACCTTGTAGTTTGCCTTTACCTCTCTGCCATCGACTGTAACGCACCCATCCTCAATCATTTTGCGGATATGAGATCGTGTATACTCACACAATTTGTCACTGAGCATTTTGTCGATTCTCTGTCCCTTTTCCTCTGCCGTGACAGATAAACAAACAATATTACTCACTTTTCTCTTCCCCCGCCTCTTGACATACTTCCTTAGACATCTTATCTTCTGCAATCAAAAAATGAATAACAAGCATTGTTGCTCCAACGCATACCGCGATATCTGCAACATTAAAAACAGGAAAGTTAATTATTCTAAAATCAATAAAGTCAACAACATATCCCTTATATATCCTCTCTGCAAGGTTACCTATCGCACCAGCAAACACAAGGGCTGTTCCACACTTTAACCAATTGCTTCTGTTTGACCTTTTCGTCTTTGAAAACATAATCGCAAGAATTATCAGAACTATAACAGAAACAACTATAAAAATCTCTCTTCTTCCGCTGAACATCCCAAAGGCAATACCTCTGTTTTCAACATATGTAAGATGTATTATGTCTTTAATAATCGCAAAAGTACCAACGGGCATGAGATAGCTCTCTGCCGTCATTTTTGTATAAAAATCCATAGCAAGAACTATTGCCGCAATAATTATATGTATCATTTTGCGTTACCTCCATAACATATTTTATAACCTTACAACATTTAAATACAGGCTTTATTTTACATTTTATAGCTCAAAATGGAACGGACTGCATCCGTTCCATCAATATTTCTATTTTGTTTCGGGTGCTGCAAGCGGCAGTCTTGCAGTATTAATGTCAAGTTTTGCTATCCTCTCGGTAACTGCACCTGCTGCCTTGGTTGTCAATTCATCTACTTCCTTTAGATATTTCTGAATTTCATCTTTCATATCGGCAAGCCGCAGAGCTTCCTCATCAATTCTTTTCTGCGTTGCATAAAGCGCTGTCTTTGCAATTTCCTGTGCTTTTTGCATTTCCTCTCTCGCATCGCATATTGCCGTCTCATCTATCCTGCGACTAACCTCTGATATTTGCGGTACTTTAGCATATGAAATCAGCTTTGTCTCATCCATTACCGCCGACAGCTCCGCCCGAAGTTTTTTGTTTTCTATGTATATCTCAAGGTAACTGTCGCATATCTCCTGGAGGAAATTATCTACCTCATCTGTGTTGTATCCCCTAAAGGACACCTTAAACATCTTATTCTCTATATCTTTTGGTGTAACCATTTTGCCACCACCCTGACACACATTTTTATTGAAATCTTGCAATTGTTATCGATGTTCTACCCTTTCTTGTCTGGTTTCCTACTCTTTCAAGTCGCATTCTGCCAATCCCACGAACCGAGATAATATCTCCCTCTTCAATTTTCGAAGAGACAGACTCGCATACCTCAAAGTTAAGAGACACCAAGGACGATGAAATAAGCTCTGCCGCACGGCTTCTTGATACTCCTGCCGCAACTGACAGTACAGCGTCAAGACGCATCGATGATACAGTGCCGTGGATTTCTATTGTCTTTGCTTTTGGCACTTCCACATCTTTGCACGCACAGACCGAGGTTTTTATTCCATGTCTGCCTATCTTATCTAGATTATTTGTTATATATTCAGAAATTTCTGCCTTGACAAAAATGTATGCTCCGCTGTCATTTACGATAATATCACCGATATTCTCTCTTGTTATGCCAAGCCCCATCAGGCTACCGAGATAGTCGCGGTGAGAAAGAGCCGCAACATCCCTTCCCGACACCTTTATAACCTTGATTATCTCATCAATATCTACATCTGTAAATTCAGGCACACACACCATCAGGGTACGCTCTGCGTCTTCATATCCGCCCTCAAAATTTACCTTTACATCGACAGATGGAAATATGTTTTTTTTAATCAGCACCCTCTGGTGCGGATTAAAAAAGCCAATCGTCTTTATCTGATATTTGCGTTCACAACTCAAGACAGCGTCTTGTGCCCTTGACAATATCAGTTTATCTTCCTTATCGGTAACATTCATGTTATATTAGCTCCAAGGAAAAACTTTTGCCTCATTTTTCATTACATCGCTCATAATATCAACATTGTTAGGAACAATAACAAAGATTCCATTTGAAACCTTCTGAATATCCCCATCGAGAGCATATACTGCTCCACTTAAAAAATCAATTATTCTGCGTGCAACCTGTTTTTCTACAAACTCAAGGTTTACAATGATAGGTTTTTTGCTCTTTAAGTGATTTGTAATGTCACGCGCTTCCTCAAACGATTCCGGTTGAATTACAACAACCCTCATCTGTGCGGATGAGTTATGTATTTTAACAACCTTGCTGTTTCTTCTATCGTTAAATCTTTCAAATACTGATGGTTCATAGTCAAGGGTTGTTTCTTCCTCGTAAACATCATCCTCGTACACTTCTCCACCAAATCCAACAAGGTTAAGCATTTTGTCCATAAAATTACTCATTTCTTTCTCTCCTTCTTATTTTTATATATTAAGATTAATACTTATCTTATTTATTCTGCCACAACGCGTGCCCCAAAAATAGCGGTTCCTACGCGGACAATCGTGGCACCTGCAGCAATTGCCGCATCCATATCATGTGTCATACCCATTGAAAGCTCACCCATTGACACATTTTTAATCGACATCTCTTCTATATCTTTCGAGATGCGTTTAAGCTCTGAAAAGATTTTATAGTTTTCTTCAAAATTATATCCCATGACAGAAATTGTCATAAGTCCCTTTATCCTGACATTATCAAGCTCAGATATTTGTCTGCACAACTCTGTTACCATACATGGATGGATTCCTGCTTTACTCTCCTCGCCAGATATGTTTACCTGCAGTAAAATATCTTGCACTTTCCCTATTGCTGCCGCTCTTTTGTTTATCTCAAGTGCAAGATCAAAACTGTCTACCGAGTGAATAAGACAAACCTTGTCTATTACATGTCTTACCTTGTTCTTCTGCAACTGCCCTATAAGGTGCCATTTAATACTATCGTCAAACTCAGGGTGTTTTTTTACTATCTCCTGCGGTCTGTTTTCGCCAAAATCACATAATCCGTAAAGTTGTGCTTCTTTTAGCATTTCAATCGGTTTTGTCTTTGTCACCGCAAGAAGTTTTATTTCGCGCGGGTCTCTGCCGGCATTTTCTGCAGCAATGCGGATTTTTTCCTGAACTGATTTAATATTTGCATCTATATTCACAGTCCGCACCCCCGTTTTTATCTTACAATTTTTCCATCCTCAAGATTTCTGCAATCCACGATTACCTCGTCATACATTTGCAGTCTTGCCCCACCCGACGCAGGTTCTGCTGCCGATACAATCGTCCATTCATCATTTTTATAACGCACATTTACAGGAACAAATCTTGCAACATCAAGGCGTATAACATACACACCCGTCACAGAGTCCTTAACATGAAGGCATCTGACCGGCAATTTAATGCCCTCAACACTCGTAGTTATTACATCTGCATTTATTTTGCTTGAAGAGTATATACCTTCTACATATTTGTTTGTAGAGACAACCACTGCTGCTTTGCCATCTTCAATCTCTGATATCCTCGATATCGTACCCTTTATAGCGGCTTCCGATAAATCAAAAAATTCAAGCTGCACACTTTGCCCTTTTGTGATGTCTGCTACATCCTCTTCTTTCATTTCCATTACATAGCGCCACACATAGTTATTTACTATCTTACAAAGCGGTTGTCCATTTTGCGCCTCTTGTTTTTTACTCTCCTCATTCGCAAGATTTTTCAAATATGAAGGTGTCACATCAAGTGCGAAATCATATGCAAGTTTTTCTTCAAGCCCATCAACTCTAGTGGTAAAAACGCCTCCGTTTGGTGCTATTACTGCCGCGCCTGCCCCAATCTGCGAAAGCACAGCGCTGAGCTTATCCTTAATCTGATCTACTGTAGCTGCTTGCCCTGAAACCTCTGCGGAATTCTGTTTTCTTGAAACAAGCGTATTTATCTCCTCTTTTTTTTCACCAACATTGCTCAAATCTTTCTCTCTGCGCATATCAGAGAGGTTTCTTGCAAGTTCTGAAATTCTCTTTTCTGCGGTTGCAGGCATACTTGTATATACAGACGCCTCATCCTCGATTCCCATTTTAGCAAGAGCTCGGTGAAGAGCTTTAATTTCCTCCATTCTCTCTGCATCGGGCAGATTTGAAAACATATATCCCAAAACTTGTCCTTCTTTAACTCTTTCTCCCTCGTTTACCACGCATTCAAGATAACCGATATCAGGAGAATTTATAACACTTTGCTCACGAAACACATATCCTGTCACTCTTACATTCTCTCTGACAATCCCATTCTGCGCAACTGTCGTTGAAAGATTGCTTCTTATACTGACAAAAATTGCACCAAATAAATAAAGTAAAACAACGCCAACAAGTATAATTGACGCCATTTTTATTTTGCTTCTCTTCTTCTTTTTTCTTCTTCTTGCTTGAGATACCGTCTCTGACTCATTGCTTATTTTAGGCATTGTCTTTCCTCCTTGTAATTTATGGGTATCCCAACTTAAAATAGCTATAGAGACAATACACGACCGTATCATTCTATAGCTATATTATAGCACCTATTTATTCTATGTAAACTACCGCGGATAAAATGTATTAGAAATTTAATGTTTTTGTAATATCAAACCTCAATCCACCTTATACTTTCATTTCTTTTAAACCATGTCATTTGTCTTTTTGCATATCTTCTCGTTTCCTGCTTTATATTCTCTATTGCCTCTTCTAAAGAGCAACCGCCCTCCAAATACTCTACAAGCTCTTTATATCCAATTGCCTGCATAGCAGTTGATTTTTTTGGAACCCCCATATCAACAAGTTTTTTCACCTCTTCGCACAAACCTTGCTCTATCATAATGTCAACGCGCTTGTTTATCCTCTCGCAAAGACGCTCTCTTTCCATATTAAGACCTACAATTTCTGTATCATAAAGAGGTTCTTTTATTGCAAGTTTGTCTGCCTCCGTTTTTGACATTCCGCTTGTTTTGCAGATTTCAAGCGCCCTTATCACTCTCTTTAAGTTGTTGGCGTGTACCTTTTTAGCTTCTATCGGATCTGCCTCCTGTAGCATACGGTGTACAAACTCGTTACCATTTTCCTCCGCAACACGATAAAGATAGCCTCTGTACTCGTCATCCCTCTCTCTCTCCGGAAAGTCTATATTGTTAATTACACTATCAATGTACAAACCCGTACCCCCGCACAGCACAGGCATCTTGCCACGCAAAAGAATATCATCTATCGCACGCCTTGCATCTGCAACAAAATCAGCAACACTGTAGTCTGTCTTTGGATCAACAAAATCAATCATATGGTGCGGCACGGCATTTCGTTCTTCTTTTGTTGCTTTTGCAGTACCAATGTCCATATACTTATATATCTGCATAGAGTCACACGATACAATCTCGCCATTTCTTTCCTTTGCAACTCTTATTGCGTATAATGTTTTACCCGACGCCGTTGGGCCGACAACGCAGAAAATTTTTGGTTTTTTTGTTTCTGTTTGCATTTTCCGCTCTGCCTCCCCCTTTTTTTATACTTTACGCTTGAACATCTTTTCTATATCATCTTTTGAAAACTCTATCCGTACTGGTCTTCCGTGTGGGCATGTTCTTATTCCCTTGCTCTCCATATCCCAAACCTTGTCTATCACATCTTGCATCTCTGGTACGCTTAATTTGTGATTAGCTTTTATTGCCCGCTTGCACGCTATCATATCGAGCGCACGCTCCTCAAAATCCGCCACGGCGTGTTTGCCTCTTTCCTCTACCGCTTCTGCAATTTCAAGTATCAGATCCCTGATTACATTCTCGTCTGCGGCAACCGGAGTTGCATTTACTATTATGCTGCCTGCACCAAAATCCTCTATCTCAAATCCGAAAGACTCATATATATCAAGATTTGAGAGCACCGTCTGTGTCTCGGCAAAATCAAGCTTGATTATACTCGGTACAAGCATAAGCTGAGACATTTTTTCTTTTGAATAATATGTTTTTTTAAGTTCTTCAAATCTATGTCTCTCGTGCGCGGCATGTTGGTCAATCATATAAAAGCTATCACCCACTTGACACAGCACATAGGTATCAAACACCTGTCCAATTGGTTTTGGTACCTCTGTTATTACTCTCTCAATTGTCTCTATAGTTGATTTTGGCTGTTCAACCTCGAGCTCATCAATCTCGCGTACTTCAAAAACTTTCCTTGTTGGCTCTTCAATAAAATTAAAATCCGAGAATAACACATTTGTTTTTTCGTTCTCTACAGGTTCTTCAGCTTTTTTGCCAATCACATTACCCAGATACTCACGCACTAATTTAGGTTCTATTTTCTCGGTCACCCTTGGTGCAGCAGAAAAATTATCCACCCTGTTTAAGTGTGGATTTGTCTTTATTTCTCTTGCAAGACTTTCTGTCTCTTCCGCCTTAAATGTTTCTCCGCCTCGCAGAGCACCACTTACCGCATGGTGTAAGATCTCGTATACTCTACTCTCGTTGGCAAACTTAACCTCGGTTTTTGCAGGGTGTACATTGACATCCACCCACTCGGGTACAACTTGAATATCGAGAACAAAAAATGGGAACTTACCAACCATTATTGAATTTCTGTAAGCCTCTGCCACAACTTTTGATGCAATATGGTTTTTTATATATCTGCCGTTTACAAAAAAAGTCTGTCTTGAGCGATTTCCTCTTGCAAGTTCGCTCTTACCAATAACACCGCAAACGCGGAGGTTTTCCTCTGTGTAGTCAACGGGAATAAGTCCTTTTGCATGATCAAGTCCATAGAGCTTTAGTATTACATTTTCTATTTTTCCATCACCTGATGTTGCAAAAATCTCTTTGTCATCACATATATAGGTAAAGGCAATTTCTGGCTTTGAAAGTGCAATTCTGCCAAGAACATCTGCTACATAACCGGCCTCCGTTGAGTCTTTTTTCAGAAATTTCATTCTTGCAGGGATGTTCTCAAAAAGCTTTTCTACCACCATTGTAGTGCCATCACCAGATGCAATCGCCTCTTTTGTGACAGCCTTGCCTCTTTCAAGAATCAAAAATGTACCCTCGTCTGTGCCTTTTGTCTTTGTGATTACCTGAACATTAGCAACAGCGCAGATGCTCGACAATGCCTCTCCACGAAATCCCATAGTGCCAATCGAATACAAATCCTCTATCTTTTTAAGTTTGCTTGTCGCATGACGAAGAAAGGCAGTTTCAACCTGATCTGCTTCAATTCCGCAACCATTGTCAGTTACCCTGATATATTCAATTCCACCCTTTTTGATTTCTACTTCAACAGAGGTCGCACCTGCATCAATCGAGTTTTCTACCAGCTCTTTTACAACAGCGCTCGGTCTCTCTGCTACCTCGCCGGCTGCAATCTTGTCAGCAACCTCCTGTGGAAGAATCTGAATTTTCGCCATTTATTTACTCCCTTTAACTGTTTTTTGCCTTTGCCTGAAGGTCATAAAGCACAGTCAACGCCTGCATCGGCGTCATTACATTAAGGTCAAGACATTTAAGCTCCTCACAAATTTCGTCAGCTGCTCCTGATAAAAATCCCATTTGCATTGTGTTATCTGTCTGACTACCGATTGTCTTAATTTTCGCCTCTCTCACATCCTTTGGGGTCTCATCCTCAAGCGATGCAACAATCTCTCTGGCACGGTTAACAACTGATTTTTTCACACCCGCAAGGGCCGCAACATCAACGCCATAACTCTCATCCGCTCCGCCGCGGATTATCTTACGCAAGAAGCTAATAGTTCCTCCGTGCTTCTTTACAGCAATACAATAGTTCTTTACATTTGATATCTTACCCTCAAGCTGAGTCAGTTCGTGATAGTGGGTTGCAAACATCGTCTTTGCACCACATTTTTTATTATCCGCCATATGCTCAACCACTGCCCAAGCGATTCCAAGCCCGTCATATGTACTTGTGCCACGCCCAATCTCGTCAAGTATAACAAGACTCTTATCCGTAGCATTATCAAGTATATACGAAACCTCTGTCATCTCAACCATAAAAGTACTCTGCCCAGATGTCAGATCATCTGACGCGCCAACCCTTGTAAATATCTTGTCAACTATACCAATCTCTGCACTGTCTGCAGGAACAAAGCTACCCGCCTGCGCAAGAAGAACAATCAGGGCAGTTTGCCTCATATATGTTGACTTACCAGCCATATTTGGACCTGTTATAATTGAAATCTGATTTTCACGATTGTCAAGCACCGTATCGTTAGCAATAAAGTTTCCATTCTTGACAAGCCTTTCAACCACAGGATGTCTGCCATTTTTTATAATAATTTTATCCGACATATTTACTATCGGCATTGTGTACGAATACCTCTCGGCAACCGCAGCAAACGAACAAATCATATCAACAATTGCAACAATACCTGATGATTTGCGTACTCTCTCGTATGCGTCTGCCACTTTTTCTCTTATCTGACAAAAGAGTTCGTACTCCATATCAATTATCTTCTCGTCCGCCGAGAGAATTTCTTCTTCCAGCTCTTTAAGCTCGGGCGTTATATATCTCTCTCCGTTTGTCAGCGTTTGTTTTCTCATAAAATATTCAGGCACAAGGTCAAGGTATGAGTTGCTGACTTCCATATAGTAGCCAAAAACCTTGTTAAAACCAAGTTTCATAATCTTTATGCCCGTTTTTTCTTTTTCTGTCTCAACAATTGAGCGCAATACCTCCTGGCCGTTTTCCACAAGGTTTTTAAGTCGATCAATCTCTGCATTTGCGCCTTTTTTTATCATCTTGCCGCTACGAAGAAGCGACGGCGCCTCCTCCGAAATATTACTGTCTATTAGCTCTTTTATATCATCGAGCACATCAAGTCTGTCTGCGCATCCTCTAAGCAATTTCGATGCTGTACCCCTTAAGCACTGTAGTAGTTTTGGCAACTGGCCAACAGATGCAGACAGACCCAGAAGATCCGCGCAGTTTGCATTTTTATATACGATTCTGTTGATAAGTCTCTCCATGTCGCGCACGGATTTAAGCGTCTCAATTATCTCTGTACGCATTATCGGGTCGTCTACAAGCTCTTTGACCGCAAGATGACGATTTGTTATCGCCACGCAGTTACATAGCGGTGAGCTAAGACTCTTGCGAAGGAGTCTTGCACCCATAGCTGTAGATGTCATGTTAAGCGTGTTTAGCAAAGAGCCTTTTGTATTTCTGTCGCGCATTGTCTCGATAACCTCAAGATTTCTGAGGCTATACATATCAAGCTGCATATTTTCCGCATCTCTGTTTACATCTATGCCAATAATATTTCTGATTTCTGTCTTCTGGGTTTCTTCAAGATAAGCCAGAAGAGCTCCTACAGCTCTTACGCTGTATGGCTTATCATTTGGAATAACCGACTCAACATTACCAAAACGGGTTTTTATAACCTCTGCCGCCTCGTTTATCTCAAATGACCAATCTCGAAAGTTTCTTACAAACCCTCCCGTTTTATCCTTCATACCATCTGTAAGGGTTGTGTTTTCATAGCCCTGCTGATTTATTATCATCTCAGACGGAGAGTATTTTACTATCTCGTTTAAAATTCTTGTATCAACATCCAAGCCTTCTATCTCAGTTACCGAACATTCGCCCGTCGTGATATCCGCAAAAGCAACTGCGGCACCGTTATCATCACGACATACAGCACAAAGATAGTTGTTCTTTGTTGAATCAAGTGCAGTATTGTCCATCAATGTTCCCGGAGTAATTACCCTGACAACATCGCGTTTTACGATTCCCTTTGTTTCCCTCGGGTCTTCAACCTGTTCGCATACTGCAACAGAAAACCCAGCTAAAACAAGCTTTGAAATATAACTGTTTGCAGCATGAAAAGGCACACCGCACATTGGTGCGCGCTCTTCAAGTCCACAAGCCCTGCCTGTAAGAGTGATATCGAGAACCCTTGATGCAATCTGCGCATCATCAAAGAACATCTCATAAAAATCACCCAGTCGATACATAAGTATACAGTCGCTGTATTCGTCTTTAATTTCAAAATACTGCTTCATCATAGTGGTTAATTTATCGCGTTCTATGATTTCCATTTCGTTATCACTCCTTTCAGGATTAAGGCTGCTATACTACTTTTAGTTCAAAAATAAACCTTTCTCTAGTGGCAACCGCTACAAGTCGAACACGAGCCGCTGCATCCGCCATGTCCTTCACCTGCAGAGATTCCCTGCTTTATGATATTATCCATCTGCGCAAGCATCATCTCAAAAACTCTCGATGCCTTTACATACTCATGAATAATTTGATTATCCATTATCTTGTTAAACTCGCCCTGAAGGTACTCATTTATACTCTCGACATCTTCTTTAGTTGGTTCTTTATCCTTGTACTCGGCAAGTTTTGCATCTCTCTTTTCGTTATACTCACTAATGAGTTTTGAAGCTTCCTCATCCTGCATGAGAAGACGACTTGCCTCCTGTGCATCCTTCTTCTCATCACTGTATGCTATAAGATCGGCAAGTTCTTTTGCTTTTTCAAAAATCTGTTCTTTTGACATAACTTTTCTCCTTTTATTTATCTACAATTATACCCAGCAGAGACCATGTTCTGCTCTCAGTGATTTTAACTTTAACCATTTTACCGATTAAGGCTTTGTCTCCAGCAAAGTTTACAACCTTACCACCCTCGGTTCTTCCCGTCATGGTATCAGGGCTTGTCTTACTCTCGCCCTCTACAAGAACTTTCTGCTCACTGCCAACATAAGAATCGTTCTTGCGCTTTGAAATCTCATTCTGTACCTTAAGCATTTTATCAAAGTTTCTGTGCTTTTCCTCATCAGTAAGGCAATCCTCCATTGTTGCTGCAGGCGTGCCTACACGCTTTGAGTATATAAATGAGAATATCGTATCGTACTCTACCTCGCGCAAAATGTTTAAGGTTTCTTCAAAGTCCTCGTTTGTCTCACCTGGAAAACCAACAATAATATCAGTTGTAAGCACAACATCCGGAATCGACGCCTTTACCTTGTTTATAATATCCATATACATCTCTTTGGTATATTTGCGATTCATAAGTCCAAGAACTCTGTCAGAGCCTGATTGAACAGGCAGGTGCAATTGGTTGCATATTTTTTCTTCATCGGCAATAGCACGGATAACCTCATCCGAGATATCTTTCGGATGAGAGGTCATAAATCTGACTCTCTCTATTCCATCAACCTTGCAGACCTCCCGAAGAAGCTGTGCAAAACTGAGGCCATCATCTAAATCGTTACCATAGGAATTTACATTCTGACCAAGAAGCATCACTTCCTTGTACCCCTGCTCCGCAACAGAGCGAACCTCACCGAGAATTCTCTCTGCCGATCTGCTACGCTCTCTACCCCTTACATAAGGGACAATGCAGTATGTACAGAAGTTGTTACAGCCATACATTATCGGTATTTTGGCAAGTGGAATATCATCTCTTTTATAGCTTATGCCCTCAAATACCTCCCCATCACTGTTATCGGTGTCAAAAACTCTACCGCCTGATAATACTCCGTCTAAAAGTTCAGGAAACTTATAAAGGGCGTGTGTACCAAAGACCAAATCCACATGCTTGTATTTTGACTTAATTTGCTTTGCAATATGCTCTTGTTGCATCATGCAGCCACAAACCGCAATAATTAAGTCTTCTCTTTTTCGCTTAATATTTTTAAGAGCACCTATATTGCCAAAAACCCTCATCTCCGCATTCTCTCTTACTGCACAGGTGTTATAGATGATAAAGTCAGCATCCTGCTGATCATCGCAAAAATCAAAACCCATATCAAAAAGCATGCCCTTTATCTTCTCGCTGTCACTTGAGTTTTGTTGGCAACCATATGTTTCTACATAAGCCTTTGGCTTTTTCAAATGTGCCTCAAATCTTGCGCGTATTTTATTTATATACTCTGCCTGGCGCTCTATTTCTTCATGGCTTATCTGTCTTATTTTATTATTCTGCATCGTTTCTGTATCGCTCGAGAATTCTCTCTATTCTTGAAATCGGTGTAAGCAGATTGCTGATAGATACATCATCGTTGAGTTGCTTGATTATAAGTGCAATATACTTTGACATATCAACCTCGTGATACCATGCAGCATTTTTAAGCTCAGGTCTGCGATATACAAGGTTAGTTGTAAACACCGCATCGATAAGTCCATCTTTGTACGCTTGATCAAATTTGGATATTCCTTCTGTAAAGAGACCAAATGTAGAGAACACAACAACCTTTTTAGCTTTTCTTGCTTTGAGTTCTTTTGCAACATCTATCATAGATTCGCCCGATGCAATCATATCATCAACAACTATAATATCCTTGCCCTCTATGTCGTTTCCGAGGAACTCGTGTGCAACAATCGGATTTTTGCCGTTTACAATTGTTGAATAATCACGACGCTTATAGAATGTGCCCAGATTCATACCAAGCACAGACGAATAATACATGCATCTGCTCATAGCACCTTCATCTGGTGATACTATCATTGTATTTTCTTTATCAAGTATTATCTCCTTGTCGTACTTAAGGCAAGCCTTTATCATCTGGTATGTTGGATGAACATTGTCAAATCCACAAAGAGGAATTGAGTTCTGTACTCTTGCATCGTGGGCATCAAATGTTATTATGTTGGTAACACCCATGTTCGCAAGTTCTTGCAGAGCAAGTGCACAATCAAGGGACTCTCTTGAAACTCTCTTGTGCTGACGGCCCTCATAAAGCATAGGCATAATAACAGTGATACGCCTTGCCTTTCCACCCATAGCAGAAATTATACGCTTTACATCCTGATAGTGGTCATCAGGACTCATTGGTCTTTCCTGTCCATACATGTTATATGTAACGCCATAATTAAACGCATCCATTATGATGTATACATCATAAGTTCTGATAGAGTGAAGAATCATACCTTTTGCCTCACCAGTGCCAAATCTCGGACAATTTATCGGGATTACAAAAGTCTCAAAATCGTCATCGATTTTGTCCTCATTAAACTTTTTAAGATAATAGTTTACCTTTTGGGTAATCTCCTCGCAACCCCTCATTCCTATAACGCCGAGTTTACCAAGATTGTTGTTTTCCATTGAATTACTCACTTTCCCAACCCTTTCCCTTTTGTTTATATTTTAGATTCCAAATCGTTTACAAATTTTGCTCCGACAAAAGCTTATATCTGATATCCCACAACTTCTGAGACATATCAACATAGTACTCGTGCGGGTTTTCAAAACGCCTTACCTCATCCCATATTTCGTCTATGCTCTGCGCACAGTATTCTCTTATTTCATCAAGGTCTGGCGACTGATATACACATTCTCCCTTTTCAAATATCGGTACCATCAACTCTTTTGCTTCAAAGTTTTTAACCTTTTTTCTCTTCCATGTGTTTTTGGGGTCAAAAATCTCGTATTCTTCCTCAGAGTTTATAATCTCATCGCGGGTTGTCAAAACATCTGCAAGTGCCATACCGTTCTCCTTCGAGAAAAGTCTGTATACCTTTTTAAAATGCGGAGTTGTAATTTTTGAGACATTTTCGCTTATCTTTATCTTAGGCATAATCTCACCATTTTCCTCTATTGCGACAAGCTTATACACACCTCCAAAGACTGGCTCTGACTTGGAGGTTATAAGCCTCTCGCCAACTCCAAATGAATCTATACAAGCACCCTGCCTCAAAATATCACGAATTATATACTCATCAAGAGAGTTTGAAACAACTATTTTCGCCCCTGTCCACCCAGCATCATCCAGCATCTTGCGACATTTCTTTGTAAGATAAGTAATATCGCCGCTGTCAATTCTTACTCCACATTCTTTTATCCCAAGCGGCTTTAAAACCTCATCAAACACACGAATTGCGTTAGGAATTCCACTCTTTAAAACATTATAGGTGTCAACAAGCAGAGTGCAGTTTTGCGGATAACTTTTTGCGTATGATAAAAAAGCATCATATTCGCTATCAAACGACTGTATCCAGCTGTGTGCCATAGTACCAAGCGCCGGAACCGAAAACATCTGGTCAGAAATTGTACATGCGGTTCCACAAACGCCGCCAATATACGCTGCCCTTGCGCCGTATATTGCACCATCATACCCCTGCGCGCGTCTTGAACCAAACTCCATAACAGGTTTGCCCCCTGCCGCGCGAACAATTCGATTGCTCTTTGTGGCAATCAGGCTCTGATGGTTTATAGTGAGAAGCACCATAGTTTCGATAAACTGTGCCTGAATAAGCGGCCCTCTTACCGTAACGATAGGCTCATTTGGGAAAATCGGCGTACCCTCCGGAATCGCCCATACATCACACTCAAACCTGAAATTTTTGAGGTAGTCTAAAAAGCCCTCGTCAAAAATCCCTTTTGAACGCAGATACTTAATATCTTCATCTTCAAATCTTAAGTTTTTTAGATAATCAACAAGCTGCTCAACCCCTGCCATTATGGCAAATCCGGCACCATCTGGCACCTGTCGGAAGAACATATCGAAATACGCTATTTTATCGCCCATACCATCTTTGAAATAGCCATTTGCCATGGTAAGTTCGTAAAAATCCGTCAGCATCGTATGATTCATTTATACAATCATTCCTCTTGTGTATATTCTTATATAACATAGTATAACATTTAGCATGACAAAAAACAAGCATATAAATTAAAATCTTGACTTTTTTTTGCAATTTCGTTATGATTTTATTATCACATAAAAAAAAGAGAGTTTTTTTATACAAAATCACAATAAACAGGGGGTAAAGCATGAAACACAGACACCTTATTTTGGCTTTTTCCGCAATACTTTTGACATGCGTTTTCATAACCGCCCTTTTGTACGGTACAAACAACAGTCTAGTTGCCGAAATCTATGTAAATGGTGAACTTTTGCAACAAGTTGACCTCGACAAAGTCGAAACACCTTATGAAATCCCCATAGAGCATGCCGGCAAAACAAACATTGCATATATCAGCAACAGACAAATTTCTGTCAAATCAGCCAACTGTCCCGACGGGCTATGCGTAAAGCAAGGAGCAATCAACAACTGTTTTTATCCTATCGTCTGTCTGCCAAACAATGTTGTAATCAAAATAAAGGGGGGTAGCGACAAAAATGACACGCCCGATGCAATCAGCAGATAACAAAAAACTCTGCAGCACAAGAAGACTTGTCTTGTGCGCCCTGTTGTGTGCCGCTGCTCTTACCATCTTTGTAGTTGAGGCACAGATTCCACTGCCGATACCACTCCCCGGAGCAAAGCTTGGACTTTCCAATGTAATTACGCTTTTTGCTCTGGTTTGGCTTGGTAAAAGAGAAGCGTTTTTAATTCTAATTTGTCGCATAATATTGGGTGCCATTTTTATCAGCAATCCCTCTGTAATAATCTATTCACTCTCAGCAGGGCTTGTTTGCCTTGTTGTTGAAGCGATTTTGCTAAAACTTATAGGCAAAAAGTTTATATGCGAAATCAGTATTATTGGCGCAATAGTGCATAACACGGTTCAGGTAGTTTGTGCCGCAGTCATTACAAAAACCGCATTAGTTTTTGCGTATCTGCCACCACTGATTATTGTTGCAATTATAACAGGCGCTTTTTGCGGACTGTGTGTGGGATTTGCATATAAAAAGCTTTTTAAATAAACGAAGATGTTATTATGAAAAAATTGAACTTGCCTTTGAATCAAGTGCCGCACCCACATCCTGGCCATCCCCTGCGGAATTGTTGCCAAATTCAATTTGTTTTATATCGGTACAACAACAAGCAAAAAGCAGAAACGCGATTGCGTTTCTGCTTTTTGTTTACGCTTCTTCTGTTATGCGATTATCTTCAAGTCTCTCCTCGATGGTTTTTTTGTTTGCCATCGAGTGTGCTCTGCCCCACTCTCTTCTTCTTATCTCTGCCATTTCTTCCTCCTGCTCGGGGGTTGCCTCAAATCTCTCACTGTCTTCTATCAGCAAATCTCTGTACTCTTTGTTCTTTATTTTAAGAATAAACGCCGAAACCGCCGTAGCTGCAAGGGCAATAAACAAAATTGCCGAAATCAGCTTCCATATACCGCCCCTTCTGCCGCAATCCTTTGCGTATTCATAACATTCTCTGTTCATAATTCCGCCTCCTATTATATATTATCATAATCACAATCACAAATTATTATGCAACCGGATGCTTATTTCTCCCGAAAACAAAACTCTTTGTTTTCCGTCTTTAGTCATCGTTACAAGACTCCCATTTTCGTCAACATCAATAGCTGTCGCGACCTCTGTGTCATCGCCCAGAATCAAGATTTCTCTACCGAGAACCATAGAACGACGCCTGTACTCTTCTAAAAAATCTCTGTTCTCTATCGCAGTTTCAACTTTAGCCAGTTCTTTTAAAACCTCTGCAATAATTTTATTTCTCGATATGCTATCACCATCGTCTGTCAACGCTCCTGCAATATCTCTTATTTCATCAGGAAATCCACAATTCTCGCAGTTTATTCCAACGCCAATTATTGCCGACTCTATCCTGTTGTCCTTATAGTTTCTTATCGTCTCGGCTAAAATTCCGCAAACCTTTTTGCCGTCAAGGTACAGGTCGTTCACCCACTTTATTTGTGGGCTTTTACCTGTTGCTTTCTCAATTCCCCTTGCCACAGCCACTGATGCAGCTGTGGTAATCAAAACTACATTGTCTTCAGTAAAATCTTTTTTTACTAAAACACTCATGTATATTCCGCTTCCCTTTGGGGAATAAAAGCAGCGTCCCACTCTGCCCCTACCTTGTCTCTGAAAGTCCGCAATGACTGTACATCCACCGTCTGCGCCATTCCTTGCAAGTTGTTTTAAGTCATTATTGGTAGAGTCAGTCTCGTCTTTAATTATAATCTCAAAACGGTGATTTTCGCCAAGATATTTCTCAATTTCTATCTTTGACAGTTCTTCTCTCATGCCTCAACAAGCCTCACATTTTCATCTCCGAGAAGAGCTTTTATCTCCTCTTCTCTACCATCATTTTTCTTGATTCTCATGGACTTTGGCGCCCTTAAGACCTGTCCCGTGTCCTCATATTTTATGATGACATCAATATCGCCCTCCGAGCGTCCGAGAATTTGTTTTATTCTTTGAAATCTCTCCACATCTCTTGAGTCAAGCTTTATGTAAAGCCTTGATGGTTTTCTCGCGTTTACATCAAGGAGTTTTATATCCTCAAGTCTTATCTTTGGCGGGGCATCATCAGCCATATCTAGGTTTCCGTACACTGTCACAATATTATCAAGCTGCGCAAGTGTATCGTGTCTCCTCAATTGCCCAGGAAATATCAAAACCTCAATGCTGCCACTCAAATCTTCAAGTTCGATATACCTCATCATCTCACCCTTTTTGGTAAGCTGATTACGCACCTTGGTAATTATGCCCGATATAGCAACCTGAGTTCCGATATTAAATATTTCTTTCTCGTTCTCTGTTATCTCAAGAACAGATGCCGTAGATGTGGCACGCACCGCCTCGGCACAACTATCAAGAGGATGTCCTGATATATACATGCCAATACATTCTTTTTCCATTGCGAGAATCTCCTTCTTTGGAAGCTCCTCGCAATCCTCAAAGCTGTCTACACCCTTGGGGGTATCTGCCACCATATCAAACATATTCATCTGCCCGGGCATTATATTCTTTGCCCGCTCTGACGCATCATCGAGAACTCTCTCATATACATTCAAAAGAACAGAGCGCTTTATCCCAAAGCTATCGAATGCGCCACACTTTATCAGACTCTCCACCACTCTCTTGTTGACTCTGTGCCCTGCCATTCTCTCGCAGAAATCAGTAAACCCTGTGAAATTACCATTCTCTTCACGCTCTATAGCAATCTCGTCAACTACCGCTCCGCCAACATTTTTTACTGCGGCAAGACCAAAACGAATTTTTCCTTCATCAACCGAGAATGTGCGATAACTTTTGTTTATATCAGGTGGCAACATCGTTATACCAAGTCGTTTTACAACATCTATATACTTTGACACCTTTTGATTGTTATCGATAAATGATGTAAGAAGCGCCGCAAAAAATTCTACGGGGTATTTTGCCTTAAGCCACGCCGTCTGATATGCCACAACCGCGTACGCCGCCGCATGAGACTTGTTAAATGCATATGATGCAAAGTCCATCATCTCATCAAATATAGCAGCTGCCGCTGCCTCGTCAACGCCACGCTTTAAGGCACCGTCTACGACTTGCTCACCATCTGTTGTTCCATATATAAAATTCTTTCGTTCCTGCTCCATCACATCGGCTTTCTTTTTAGACATCGCTCTTCGCACCAAGTCTGCTCTGCCAAGCGAATATCCGCCAAGTTCACGCACAATCTGCATTACCTGTTCCTGATACACAATACATCCGTAGGTTACATCCAATATATGCTCAAGCATTGGATGTTTATAACTTACCAGCGATGGGTTGTTTTTGTTCGCCACATATCTTGGTATAGAGTCCATAGGTCCCGGGCGGTAGAGCGAAATACCCGCAATAACATCTTCAAGCGAGTTGGGCTTAAGTTCCTTCATAAATTGCTTCATGCCGGAACTTTCAAGCTGAAACACACCATCTGTCTCTCCTGCCGAAATCATATCATATACATCTTTGTCATCCATCTTGGTATTATCTATATTGACATCAACCCCATACTGACGCCGTATATGCTCTATAGCATCCCGAATAACCGTCAGGGTACGAAGTCCCAGAAAGTCCATCTTTAAAAGACCCAATCTTTCGATTGTGGTCATAGTAAACTGTGTTGTAATAACATCGTCATTCTTTTGCAGAGGAACATAGTTTTGGATTTCCTCTTTTGTGATAACAACTCCCGCAGCGTGTGTAGAGGTATGCCTTGGCAAACCTTCAAGCTCAATCGCGGTGTCAATTAACTTTTTGATTTCCTCGCTGCCATCATAGAGCTCTTTAAGTTTATAATTAACCGTAAGAGCCTTCTTAATTGTCATCTTTAATTCCATCGGCACCTGCTTTGCAACTTCGTCAACTATGCCGTAGGGGATGTTAAGCGCACGACCAACATCGCGTATAGCAAGTCGTGCCGCCATTGTACCAAATGTTATAATCTGCGCCACATTGTTCTCGCCATATTTACGATTTACATAGTCTATAACCTCGCCTCTGCGCTCATAACAAAAGTCAATATCAATATCGGGCATACTCACCCTCTCGGGATTTAAGAATCTTTCAAAGATAAGTCCATATTTTATTGGATCAACATTTGTAATATGCAAACAATACGAAACAACACTTCCCGCAGCGCTTCCTCTTCCCGGACCTACCATTATCCCATTATTTCTTGCAAAATTGATAAAATCCCATACTATCAAAAAATAATCTACATATCCCATTAACGAAATGGTAGAGAGTTCATACTCCATTCTCTCTTTTACTCTTCCATCATCATCAGGATAGCGCTCTGCCATTCCATCGAGCACAAGTTTGCGCAAATATTCATAGGATGTATATCCATGTGGCAACTCAAACTTTGGCAAATGCAATTTACCAAACTCAATCTCTACATTGCATCTATCAGCTATCTTCTGGGTATTTTCAAGAGCCTCTGGTATGTACGAAAAAAGCTCTCGCATTTCGTCTTCTGACTTTAAGTAAAGCTGATCGGTGCTCATCTTCATTCTGTCTTCGTCATCAACAGTTTTGCCCATCTGTATGCACATCAGTACATCCTGAAATTTTGCATCCTCTTGTTCCACATAATGCACATCATTTGTGGCTACAACCTCAAGGTCAAGTTCTTTCGCAAGTGCAATAAGGTCACGATTAAGTTTTTTCTGTTCAAAAATACCATGATCCTGTATCTCTATAAAATATCTGTCACGCCCGAATATATCCACAAACTCAAGCGCGCTTCGTCTTGCTCCTTCATAGTTATCAGCAAGTAACTCTCTTGATAAAACGCCCGACATACAAGCGCTGAGGGCAATTATGCCCTCACTGTATCGGCGCAAAACCTCCATGTCTATTCTTGGGCGGTAATAAAAGCCTTCTACAAATCCGCATGATACAATCTTCATCAGATTGTGATACCCCGTATCATTTTCTGCAAGCAATATCAGGTGACTGCTGACCGCATCGTATTCGTGAATCTTGTCATGTCTTGACCTTGCCGCAACATAAACCTCACATCCAAGGATAGGCTTGATGCCATTTTCTTTTGCACACTCATAAAAGTCTATTACCCCGTACATGTTTCCATGGTCGGTAATAGCTATAGAGGTTTGTCCAACTGATTTGGCTCTATCTATTAACTTTTTAATTGTGCCCTCTCCATCGAGCAGGCTGTAGGCACTGTGAGTATGCAAATGTGCAAAAGCCATTTATCTCATTCCTCCGATATATTTTCAAATCTCTCTGCCATTGAAAATATCTTTTGTATTCTGTGATTTACCCCTGATTTTCCAAGTGGTGGCACAAGATGCTTACCAAGCTCGGAAAGACTCATCGACTTGTATTTAAGACGCAGAGTTGCAATCTCGTAAAGCTCACACGGCAGGTTATCAAGGCCTATCGCTCTGTCTATAGTCTCTATCGCCTGAATCTGTTTTACCGATGCCGCAATTGTCTTGTCAAGATTTGCCGTCTCGCTGTTGACAGAGCGGTTAAAGTCATTCCTTATACCTTTTTCTATCTTTATATTTATAAGGTCCATCTGCGCCTTGTATGCACCAACATAAGAGAGAAAATCCTCTATCGTTTCGCTTTTTTTTGTGTATATAACATATTTTGATTTTCTCGCTATCGTCTTAAAACCAAAGCCTGAATCTGACAGATACTGTCCAAAATCACGGCTTAGCCCCATGTACGGTGTCACTATCTCAAGATTGTAGTTCTTATTCGGATCTACAATTGAGCCACCACTCATAAACGCACCTTTTATAAAGGCACGCCTGCAACAATCGTTTTGTACAAGAGGCGCAAAGATACGATATCTTATTGCACCGCCTGATGTATCCCTTAGTCCAAACTCTCTTAAAATATAGTCTGTGTGCATGGCATCTGCGATATGTGCCACATATCTGCCGCTCCCCTCCGGAGAGCAACCTATATCCGCCTCAACCCCTATTTTCCTACACAGTTCTTCATATCTTCCAAGCACATCAGGACTCTCTGTAACGAATTTAATTCCCTGGTTTGTAAGATTACCTCCAAAGAGAAGCATTGCCATAAGTTCTGCCATGTCACAACAAAAATTCTCATTTACGCCTCTGTACAATTCTTCTTTTGTAAGACCCGAAAAAGACTTCATGCTCCTCTCCTCCTTTAAGGCAATTGTCCGATTTACAAACATTCAAAATACATACCAATCGTTTTTAAGCATCTTTTATATTCTGCCCTCTGCAATTTCCATAATTGTCCTGGCAAGAGCATCGGGATTATGTCTTATATACTTGTTATCTATAAGTCCTACTAGATTTTTGCAGACAAGTTTAATGCCACTGCCTTTAAATCTTTCTATATCAAACACAACCTCCCCCGACTCCTTTTGCGAATATCTTTCTACAAGCGGCGTTTCTATTTTAGCATTGTTTATGATGCAGTAGTCAATAAAATCAGGGCATGTATGCTCAAGTATCGCCTGCACATGATCAAAAGCTGTATAAAACTCAGTTTCTCCCGGCTGTGTCATCACATTACTTATATAAACAACAGGTGCTTTTGCTTCCTTTAATTCTTCTGCAAAATCATCAACAATAAGTGTTGACAGAACGCTTGTATATAAACTGCCAGGGCCGATTGTTATGACATCTGCCTTGTGTATCTGTTCTCTGACATCCGGCAAAAGTCTGATCTCTCCATCGTCCTTGCGTCGCAAACGCACACTTTTTATATTGTATCCAAACTCATCGCAGCACCTGCCTATTTTTGATTCTCCTACAACCTTCTGTCCATTTTCAAGTGTTGCAACAAGTTCTACATCTCCGTCGGTAACCGGAAGAACAGTTCCGGTTACTTTTAACACATCGCTTAAATTCTTTACCGCTTTGACAAAATCTCCATCAAAAATTTCGTTCATGGCCGCAAGAAAAAGGTTTCCAAAACTCTGTCCTGACAAACTACCTGTGCTGAATCTGTATCTGAGCAACTTATCCATTATAGGTTCTGCACCCGATAGCGCTAAAATACAGTTTCTTATGTCTCCGGGCGGAAGCATATTAAGTTCATCTCTTAAAATTCCGCTTCCGCCTCCATCGTCAGCTACCGTTACAACCGCCGTTATATTTTTAGTATAATTTTTCAGACCGCGAAGCATGGTAGATAAACCCGTTCCGCCGCCTATCGCCAATATTCTTGGCTGAAAATCAATATTCTCCATACCATTCTCACCCATTTGCGTCAGACTTTTATCAGTTTAAACTTTTATATCCCTGTGCGTCACCATCGCTCTGAATCCTTTAGCTTTTATCTCACTGTAGAGAGCTTCTGCAATCGTTACACTCCTGTGGTGTCCGCCCGTACAACCTATAGCTATTACAAGTTGAGACTTTCCTTCTTTTTCGTATCTTGGAATAAGATACTTTATCATATCAGAAAGTTTATTCAAAAACTCGTGGCTTTCTTCTGAATCCATAACAAAATCTCTTATGCATACTTCAAGACCGGTATGCTCTTTAAGTTCAGGCACATAAAATGGATTTGGCAAAAATCTAACATCAAAAACAAGGTCTGCATCAAGCGGTATACCATGCTTAAATCCAAATGACATAATATGCGATATCATTCCGCCAAGTTCTGATTTACGGCCGTAAATTTCTGTAATCTGCTGTCGAAGTTCAGTTGCAGACAATGTGGATGTATCAATAATCATCGTGGCTTTTTCTTTAAGCGTGCCGAGCAAATTTCGCTCCTTTCTGATGCCTTCAATGATTCTGCCTCCAGCTGACAGAGGATGACTGCGCCTTGTCTCTTTGTATCTGCGAATCAGAGTCTCATCAGTTGCCTCAAGGAACAAGACATCATACTCATAGCCAAGCTCAGTAAGTTCGTCAAGACTGCCGGAGAGGTCTTTAAACATACTGCCTCCTCTTATATCACATACAATGGCAGCTCTCCCCTCACCCGTTGCACTACGATGAAAAATCTCTGCAAATTTGGATATAAGCGACGGCGGCATGTTATCAACGCAATACTCTCCCATATCCTCAAAGGCTTTTACTACCTGAGTCTTTCCCGCTCCGCTAAGTCCCGTGATTATTACAAACTTCATATCCTTATCATCCTTTGTCTATCTAAAACTCTCCAACCATTTTAACCTCCGGCTGGAGTTCTACGCCGTATTTTTTCTTAACCTGTACCTTTACATAATCAATCAGGTCAAGAACATCCCTCGCGGTTGCCTCGCCTGAATTTATAATAAAGCCAGCATGTTTTTCAGACACCTCTGCACCGCCGATTTTAAAGCCCTTAAGTCCGCAGTCCTGAATCATGGTCCCCGCAAAATATCCCTCAGGACGCTTGAATACACTACCCGCACTCGGCTTGTCAAGAGGTTGTTTTTCTACTCTCTTTGCAGAAAGCTCAACCATTTTTGCCTTTATCTCATCCTGGATTCCTTGCGAAAGTTTAAGTGATGCCTCGCATATTATATCACCGCTTTTTTGAAATATGCTTGACCTGTATGAAAACCCACAATCCTCGCCCGATACAGTCCTTATCTCAAGGGTGTCTTTGTCTATATATGTGACAGACTCGGTAACATCCTTCATCTCGGAACCATATGCGCCCGCATTCATATAAAGTGCACCGCCAAGAGTCCCCGGGATACCCGATGCAAACTCAAAACCTGACAGCCCTTCGCTAAGCGCGATATTTGCGAGTTTGGAAAGTTTGATTCCGCTCTGCGCCAAAATGCAGCTGCCATCTGTCTCATAATCACTCATTTCATTGGCTATCTTTATCACAACGCCTCTTATCCCTTTGTCTCCAACAAGAAGATTAGAGCCATTGCCCATTACAAAGCATTCTAAATCAAATTGACGCACCATAGCCAATATTGTCGCAAGTTGATTTCTGTTTGATGGCTCAACTATCAAGTCAGCTACGCCACCTATTCTGAAAGTGGTGTGTCCGCTCATTGCTTCATTTGCGCAAACATTAGTTGCGCCAACTGTTTCCGCTATCAATTTTATTATCGTTTCATTCATATCTATCGCCTCAGCCTTATCTTGACATTTTTAATTCCTCAAGATATTTTTCAAACCTTTCTGCTGTTGTGTTCATTATAAGCTCTTGTGGAAAATCAATCTCCTCAAGCATCATTGTAGCACGTTTAAAGTTTCCAACATCAAAGCAACTGTGCGCGTCAGAACTTACCACTATTTTTGTGCCATACTTTTTGCACGCAAGAGCAATCCTTCTGCAGTTTTCTGCATTCTTTGGTCTTGCAAGGTACGAGTTGTTGTTTATCTCGATACATTTGTTATATTCCCTTGCAGCCAAAATCACCTTATCTATATCGTATGCATAGGCGGGGTTTCCACTATGGCCGATTATAGTTATATACGGATTTTTTAAAGCTCCAAGATATGTGTTTGTATGCTCCTCTACCGTGCCTCTTTTATAGCACGGGCCATGAATCGATGCAATTATCAAATCCATCTCCTTCTGGTCGCTCTCGGGCAAATCAATTCCGCCATTTTTGTCAATAAGATTTGCCTCTGCTCCAACAAGCAACTTTACACCATCTATTACCCTTGGCAATCTCTGCATAGTTCGAAAATGCCATATGTGAGCAGAATCAGGAATAGCAGGCGCGTGATTTGTCATACAAATCATCTCAAGACCCTTTTCTTTTGCCATTGCGATATTCTCGCAAAGCGTGCTGTATGCGTGGTGACTACAATTTGTATGGGTATGAGTATCTGCAAGTATCTGTATCAAATGTCTCTCTCCTTTTTCGGTTTTAGTCGTTCTTTTTTGACATCGAGCCAACATGCTCTGCTATTCTGCGGTTCAATTCTTCTGCGGCGTTATATCCCATCTTTTTCTGGCGATTGTTCATCGCAGCAACCTCGAAAATAACCGCAAGGTTTCTTCCCGGGCGAACCGGAATGGTAAGCGACGGAATATCAAGTCCAAGTATATTTGTATACTCATCAACAAGTCCAAGTCTATCGTACTGTTTGCCATGCTCCCACGCTTCAAGGTGAATTATAAGGTCAATCTTTTCGGATTCTTTTACAGCACCCATACCAAAGATGTTTTTTACATCCACAATGCCTATACCTCGTATCTCTATAAAATGTCTGATAATATCCGGCGAATATCCAACCAGAGAAATCGAAGAAACCTTTTTTATCTCAACTGCGTCATCAGCTACAAGGCGGTGACCTCTCTTCACAAGTTCAACCGCTGCCTCACTCTTGCCGACACCACTTTCGCCCATTATAAACACACCCTGGCCGTAAATCTCAACAAGAACACCATGACGAGTAATTCTCGGCGCGAGTTCTACATTCAAGAACGCGTTAAGTGTACTGGTAAAATTAGATGTCTCCTGCGCTGTGCGCAAAACAGGCGTGTCATACTCCTCTGCAAGTTTCATCATCTCAGGGGTCGCGTTTCCGTTTCTTGTAAGTACAACCGCCACAAGTTTCTTCTCAAACAGATGCTTCAGGGCGTTATATCTCTCCTCTGATGTGAGGGTTGCGAGATACGTGTTTTCAACCATGCCAAAAACCTGTATTCTATTTGGGTCAAAGTAATCAAAAAAACCTGTTATCTGAAGCCCAGGACGATTAAGATCAGTCGTGCTGACCTCAACC
This sequence comes from Clostridia bacterium, assembly GCA_045614945.1. Lineage (GTDB taxonomy): Bacteria > Bacillota > Clostridia > Monoglobales > Monoglobaceae > UMGS1820. The sequence goes on from JAZLDW010000054.1 coordinate 44,788, forward strand.
TCTCTGTCGGGATAATACAATTTTTCAAGCTTCATTGTGCTTACAATCTTTTCAAGATTTACAGTGAATACCTCAGAGAATTTATCCATCTTATACACCATCTCTTTCGCATATCATTGTGCTTTTATACAACACAAATATTCGTTGCTTCTATTATACTATTATTGCAATCATTTTGCAAATATTATTTTAATCATTAGAGAAAATATAAACATCTTGATTATGCTGTATCTACTCAAATCAACCTTACTTTTTATCTTTTTCAGATAATTTTATAATTTTTTAAAAAAATACTTGCAATCCTGACAAGTTTCTGTTATAATAATGCGAGTTGGATATATTGTTGATGATTTAAGGAGGTGTATCTGTATGGCAAAATGCGAAATTTGCGGAAAGGGCGTTACCTTTGGTATTAAGGTTTCTCACTCACATCGCAGAGCGAACAAGGCTTGGAAGCCCAACATCAGAAGAGTTAAGGCTATCGTTGACGGTACCCCGACAAAGGTTTATGCTTGTACAAGATGTCTGAGATCGGGTAAGGTTAATCGTGCCGTATAGTCATTTCTCTATGATAGATTTTGACCAATTACGAAATTAAGGCTTGTACTGTAGGACGCGGCTTTCCGCATCGTCGGCAGTTCAGGTCTTTTTTGTTTAGGAAAGGACCTTCCCCATATGAGAGAAATCAATGTATCAAAAATAACTGACGCAGTTTGTAATATGTGCATATCCGCAAATTGCAATTTAGGCTCTGATATAAAAACCGCACTTGAAAAAGGTTTGTCAGAAGAGAAATCTCAAATTGCGCAGACTATGCTGACAGACATTTTAAAAAATGCAGAAATTGCAAAAAACGAATCAATGCCGATATGTCAGGACACAGGAATGGCAATTGTGTTTTTAAAAATTGGTCAGGATGTTCACTTTGTCGGTGGTTCTTTAAATGATGCCATCAACGAGGGCGTACGACAAGGCTATAAAAAAGGATACCTTAGAAAATCCGTTGTCGCAGACCCAATCAGGCGTGGCAACACAGGGGATAACACCCCAGCCATAATCCACACCGAGATTACAGAGGGCGACAAGATCGAGATTACCCTTGCCCCCAAGGGATTTGGCAGCGAGAATATGAGTGCAATAAAAATGCTCAAACCCTCTGACGGAGCTGAAGGCATTGTAAATTTTGTTGTTGATACCGTCAAATCCGCGGGCAGCAACCCATGTCCGCCTATTGTTGTCGGCGTCGGTATTGGCGGCAGTTTCGAAAAGGCGGCGTTCCTTGCAAAAACAGCACTGTTGCGCGATATTGATGAACAAAACCCCGACGACTTTTACGCAGCTATGGAGACAGAACTTTTGGAAAAGATAAATGCGCTTGGCATTGGCCCTCAGGGTTTTGGCGGCAAAACCACCGCCCTTGGTGTCAACATTGAAACCTTTCCAACCCACATCGCAGGAATGCCCTGTGCAGTAAACATCAGCTGCCATGTGACAAGACACACAAAAGTTATTATATGATTTTATAAAAAAACTGCCAAGGTGTTGCCCTGGCAGTTTTTTATCTTTACTTATAAAAGGCCGTTGCAGACGGATATGCTGCCTCAACGCCGAGTTCCTCTTCGATTCTCAAAAGCCTGTTATATTTCGCCACCCTATCACTTCTAGCAGGGGCTCCCGTCTTTATTTGTCCCGAGTTTACCGCCACTGCCAAATCTGCAATTGTTGTATCCTCTGTCTCACCTGAGCGATGCGAGACAATCGCAGCGTACCCCGCTCTCTTCGCCATTTCTATTGCTCCAAGAGTCTCTGTAAGTGTACCTATCTGATTTGGCTTTATCAGTATTGAATTTGCTGCTTTTATATTAATTCCCTCTTTTAGCCTTTTTGTGTTTGTCACAAAAAGATCATCTCCTACAAGTTGAATCTTGTCTCCGAGTTTTTCGGTCAATTTCTTCCATCCTTCCCAATCTTCCTCTGCCATACCATCCTCAATTGAGATTATTGGATACTTCTTTACCCATGCACTCCATAAATCTATTATTTCATCAGCCGTTAGCAGTTTGTCTGTCTTCCAGAAGTAATATTTTCCCTCATCGCCGCGTTTTTTTGCAACTTCATACATCTCGGTCGATGCAGGGTCAAGGGCAATCATAAAATCATCGTATGGCTTATATCCCGCTTTTTCAATTGCCTCTAAAATGAGTATAATTGCTTCCTCGTCCTCTTTAAGATTTGGTGCAAAGCCACCTTCATCGCCAACAGCTGTTGAATATCCTTTATCACCCAGGATATTTTTAAGTGTGTGATAAACCTGTACACACCACTGCAACCCCTCTGCAAACTTCCGTGCACCGACAGGCATAATCATAAACTCCTGACACGAAAGAGAGTTGTCGCTGTGGCGACCGCCATTGATAATATTCATCATCGGCACAGGAAGCATCTTTGCACCTGTACCGCCAATATATCGATAAAGAGGCAACCCCACCGCAGCCGCAGCTGCCTTAGCACATGCAAGAGATGTTGCAAGCATAGCATTTGCACCAAGCTTCGTTTTATTATCTGTTCCATCCAGTTCTATTAAGGTATTATCTATTAGAGTCTGGTCAAGAACATTTATTCCAAGCAGGTTATCACAAATTGTAGTTGCAACATTGTTTGCTGCTTTTGTGACACCTTTGCCCATGTATCTCGTTATATCACCATCACGCAGCTCACACGCTTCAAACGCACCTGTCGATGCACCAGATGGTACCGCCGCTCTACCAATTATTCCGCCATCAACACGAACCTCTACCTCTATAGTGGGATTACCTCTTGAGTCAATGATCTCTCTTGCGATTATGTCTTCTATTCCTATATATGCTTTCAATATAAAACCTCCTGTACAAATTTTAAATTATTTTGCCAATATATCAAAAATTTATACAAAAAAAGAAATCCCATCTAGGGATTTCTTTTTTTAAATTCCTCATATTCTTCTTTGCCACACACTTTATTTATCATATCAAGAAGGGCATTAGCAGAAATTCTCGGCGGAAGCGATAATGCCTTAGCAAGTTCCGCTCTCTTTATTGCACTGTCGGGTCTGCCCGAAAACCCATCTGCATAAAACTGTGCTTTTGTAACCTGCGTCAATTTTTCTGACTCAGTCACCTGTGTCGCTTTTTTTATAATCCCTTCAAGAATTTTCTCATCAATCCCTTCAACTCCAAGGATTCCTTCTGCGCCCGGTTTTTCTTTTCTCTTTTCTTTGCCCTTGACAGATGGAATATATGCGTGCTTTACCACTCCATCGCCGACACTCTGCTTTATAAAATTGCGAATACGAAAACCCGCTGCGTCAGAGTCAGTCAGAATAAGTATACCTCTGTCTTTTGCCATACGGCGAATACTCTCTATAATGCGTTTTGAACGATAAAGTTCAAACCCATGCGTGCAGATAATCGGAGCATCTGTAATTTTTTTAAGACGCTCCTTATCGTACCTGCCCTCTACAACTATAACCTCTTTTATATGTATCATAACATCAACCTTCGTTTCGTTTTTCATTATTTTACCACAAACGGCATAAAAATAAAATACCTTTATGACAAATATTTTATTTTTAAATGCAAGAGGCGATTTGTTGTGACTAAAAACCCCATTATAAAAAATATTTTTATTTTATGTATAACTGGAATTCTCTCAAAATTATTTGACTTTGCGTTTCGCTCTTATTACTCACGACTGCTCGGAAGCGAGGGAATGGGGCTTTTATCCCTTGGGTTTTCGATGCACTCTGTCATGCTGACTTTTGCAACAGCCGGCCTTGGAGTTGCCGTCTCTAAAATCACTTCTGAGTATCTTGAATTAAAAAACACAAAAGCCGCCTTGTCATGTATGAAGTGTGCCCTGTTTTCTGTCCTTCTCCTTAGTCTCGTTGTAATGACTCTTACATTTTTTATGTCGCCTTATGTTGCATCGGAGGTTTTAGGTGATGAGCGCGTGTCCACTAGTCTTTGCGCCCTCTCGCCAAGCATACTCTTTATGGGTATATCGTATTGCCTGAAAGGTTTTTTCTACGCATCGAGAAAAACTCTTCCTCCTGCCTCTTCCGAAATTTTAGAGCAGAGCGTTAAATTTATTGCAATAAAAACACTACTGCACCTTGCGCTTCCCTATGGCAACAAGTATATGTGTGCTGCCGTATTCCTGGGTATCTCAATAGGTGAGTTTTCCTCCTGTGCTTATCTTTATATATTTTATCTGAGAGACAAACGACAGCTATCTAAATTAAATTCATATAATTCCTCTGCCGATATATCAGGTCATCATATTATGTTCAGACTACTCGGCGTTTCTATTCCAGCTATGATAACATCACTTTGTTGCAGCTTTTTGCGCATGAAAGAAGAGGTTCTTATCGTTTCTTCTCTCAAAAGAGGAAACATGTCACACGCAGAAGCTATCAGTACACTCGGCATTTTGCACGGTATGGTAATGCCCCTTCTTGTTATGCCGCTTACCCTTATGGGGTCAGTTATGTCGCTTTTAATCCCTGAAATTTCAAGAGCGGGTGCCAGAAACTGCCGAAGCCTCTGTCGCACTGCAGCCAGAATATACAAGGCTATTCTTCCAATTGGCGCACTCACTTGTGCTATATTTCTTATATTTGGCGAAAGTCTTACTCAATTCTTTTTCGGCACTACATCCGCAGCACATCTTGTTGTTATCCTTGCGCCGCTTTACCCAATTATGTTTGCAGACTCTGTCTCTTGTGCAATTTTAAACGGTCTTGGCAAACAGACGCGAATGCTTTTCTTTGCGCTTATTGACTTTTGTCTCAGATTTTCTTTAATATATTTTATTCTCCCCCATGGCAAAACAACTGCATTTGCAATAATGATAGCCGCAAGCAATATTTTTACATGTATTTTAAGTACAATAAGCGTGGCAAGACTTACCTTCTTTAAAGATGATATGTTTTTGGCTAAATTGACAAAAATAAAAAAGTATGATATTTTAAATGGGTAATTATGCTATTGATTGGAGGTGACCTTGTGACCGAAGAAATCCTTATAAAAAAAGCGCAAAACGGAGATAGTCAGGCATTTAATTATCTTATAAAAGGATATTTTAAAAAACTTTATAACATTGCCTATCGCATGTCAAATAACGCAGATGATGCCGCCGATATGACGCAAGAAATCATGATAAAGCTTTTTAAAAATATTTCCTCTTATTCCGGAGACTCTAAATTTTCAACATGGGTTTACCGCGTCGCAACAAACACCTGCCTTGATGAGCTTAAAAAAATTAAACGCCACAGAAACTATTCAATCGACAAAGAAATTGAGACAGACGATGGTGATTTTACAGGTGAGATAGAAGACACCGCACCAACAGCTGAACAACTGGCAGAACAAAACGAGCTTAAATCTATTGTAAAATCTGCTATATCGATGCTCTCCCCCGATTACAAGGCGATTATAATTTTGCGCGATATCCAGGGGCTTAGTTATGGCGAAATTGCGCAGGTTCTCGGTTGCACAAATGGCACCGTCAAATCACGAATAAGCCGTGCAAGAGCGCAACTTAAAATAATTATTGAAAATAATTTTAACATTGATGGAACTTATTTTAAAACATAATCGTCATAATATATAGAATGAATTTTAACGAAAGGGGGAACCACCATGCAAGGTCAAAACAATTGCGATTTTTTCCGCACACAAATTTTTGACTATGTGTCGGATACTTTAAGCGACAGCGAAAAGGTAACTTTTCTCTCTCATGTTGACATATGTCCTGTCTGCAAGCAGGAACTTTTGAAAGTTGAAGCCATCACGAGCGCAACTTCCGCTCTCCCCGAGATTGAGGTTCCGGATGGACTTTATGAATCAGTTTCTTCTAAAATTGCGCAACTTGCAGATACGCCAAAATCAAACAAAATATACTTTATACGCCGCTTTGCATCGGTTGTTGTTCCACTTGCTGCATGTGCCGCTCTTGCAATTGGTGTATATTCAAACGGACTTCTTTATAAATTTACAGGCTCTGACGATATCCTGTCACCGCCGATAAACCATAGAGAAGTAAATTACGATGAGCCCCCAACACCAGAGAGTAGTGCACATGGCGTCGAAACAACATTGCCAAAAGTTCCTGATGTCCCTGCCAATGCTGCAAGAGTAATTACAAATCATACTGCTGGAGATAACAGCACTGCACAAAACACGACCCCTGAGGATTTCTCAACCGAAGAATCGCCCATGCCCCCACCATCTGCACGAACATCAGTACAGAACAACGAAGATACTGATATATCTGTTGCAGAATACTCACTAACTGATGATGCTAACCAAACTCCTGCCGCATACCACGAAGGCATGGCATCATTTCCTGCAAGGTGCACTATTGTAACTACCAATATTGAGGCTTTTTCGGCTCGCTTTGATGCAGATATACTGGATGGCAAAATAAATATAGATATTCCGTTTGATAACATTAACTCTCTCATGGAATTTGCCGCAGATTATGGTGTTGAAATAAATTTTGAATATTCAACTGAGCAAAGTGATACAATCTCGGTAACAGTTTTAATAAAAGAATAAAATATATCCCCCCTGAAATCCTTTCGGATTTCTGCCCCCCTTTAATCAGTGGGGCAATTTAAAATTTCACAAAGGAAAACAAAAATGAAAAAGTTGTTAATTATTGATGGTAACAGTATTTTAAACAGAGCATATTATGGAATCAGACCGCTTACGGCTCCCGATGGGACGCCGACTAATGCGGTCTATGGTTTTTTAAACATACTTTTTAAATATCTCGAAGAAGAAACCCCCGATTATCTTTGTGTTGCTTTTGATGTCAAGGAAAAAACATTCCGTCACAAGATGTACGACCAATATAAATCACAACGCAAGCCTGCACCTGAGGATTTTCTTGTTCAGTTACCTCTTATCAAGGATGTTTTGTCTGCTATGAACTGTCTTTGTCTTGAGAAACCGGGATACGAAGCAGATGACATTATCGGCACAATTGCAAGAAAGTGTGAAGAATCCGACATAGAATGTAAAATTCTCACAGGAGATAAAGACGATTTACAGCTTGCATCTGATAATACAACCATTAAACTTGTTATTACTAAAATGGGCTCTACAACAACCACCGATTACGGCATAACTGAATTTGTAGAAAAATACGGATTTACGCCCGACTCCTTTATTGACCTTAAGGCTCTTATGGGTGATTCTTCAGATAATATCCCCGGTGTCAAGGGCGTTGGAGAAAAAACCGCTATGTCACTTATACAGACATATAAGAGCATTGATAAAATTTACGAAAGCATCACCTCTATAGATGTCACCGATAGTGTACGCAAAAAACTTATTGAAGGCAAAGACGATGCCTATCTCAGCTATACGCTTGCAACTATAGACAAAAATGTTCCTATTGATTTTAACTTTAGCAATGCTGAGCGCAAGGATGTCAACGCATCTGAACTTGCACAGATTTTTACCCGTCTTAACTTCCGCTCTTTTATACAAAAATTAAACCTTGATAATGTTGCGATTGAACAAAAAGGGACCCAAATTATAGATGCAGATGGAAAAGAGGTTTCGGCAGACGCGCTTATAAAGGCTGCCGAGGATGCCGACTTTGTAAGTTATATTATTGACGGCAAAAAGCTCTGTATTCGTCCATCCGAATCAACAGAGTCACTTATTTGCCCTGATACAAGCAGAGAGACCCTCGTTGGATTTTTAGAAAATGAAAAAATTACAAAAGTTGGTTTTAATGTAAAAGAAGATATAATTGCTCTCTCTGATTATGGCATAGATTTTAAGGAGATAAATGCTCGCAACATCAAATTTGATGTAATGCTTGCCGCATACATTCTTGACCCTACTCAATCTGAATACCGCCTTGATGATTTGTGCCGAAAATACTTGTCAATGTTTTTTACAAATGCCACAGACGCATCCCAGAACGAGCAAATTTCTATGGATTCCCTGCTTGGAGGCTCCATCTTAGAAGATGATTACTCATCTCTTTATAATAATGTTTACGCTATAGAAATGCTATATATAAAAATGGCAGAGCTTATAAATTCAAACGACCAGAGCATACTTTATTACGATGTAGAATTGCCTCTTCTTGAGGTTCTTGCCGACTTGCAGCTGCGCGGAATGTACATTGACAAAGCGGCATTGTCTGATTTCGGATTGATGCTTGATGCACACATAAATCAGATAAGAGACGAAATTTATGAATTATCAGGTGAGGAGTTTAATATAAACTCCCCCAAACAGTTGGGTGAGATTCTATTTAACAAGCTTGGTCTTCCCTTTGGCAAAAAGAACAAGCGCGGCAGTTACTCCACCAACGCAGATGTTATGGAAAAACTCCGTAGTGTTCATCCAATTGCAGATAAGGTTCTGTCTTACCGTCAATTTAGTAAGCTTCAGTCCACATATGTAGAGGGGCTTGGTGCGGTTATAAATCAGCAGACAGGCAGAATACACTCAAAGTTTAATCAGATGGTGACAACAACAGGCAGAATCAGCAGTACCGAGCCAAATATGCAAAACATTCCTGTCCGTACAAAACTTGGCCGCGAAATCAGAAAGATGTTTATTGCAGAAAAAACCGACTGGTGTTTGATTGACGCGGACTATTCACAAATTGAACTGAGAGTTCTCTCTCATATTGCAGATGACGAGGCTATGAAATCTGCATTTATCAGTGGCGAAGACATCCACACACAGACCGCATCAAATGTGTTTGGCACCCCAATTGAAGATGTCACCTCGCAAATGCGATCAAGGGCAAAAGCCGTAAATTTTGGCATTGTTTATGGCATTGGTGCTTTTTCTCTTGCACAGGATATTGGCACAAGCCGCAAAGAAGCAGAACAGTATATAAATGACTACCTCAGTCACTACAGTAATGTGTCAGAATATATGAAGAAAACGATTGAAGATGCAAAAGATAAGGGATACATTTCTACGATTCTTAAGCGACGCAGATATATTCCAGAGCTCTCTGGCAGCAATCATATGCTTCGCGCATTTGGAGAGCGCGTTGCCATGAACGCACCGATTCAGGGTAGCGCCGCAGATATAATAAAAATTGCAATGGTGAATGTGTATAAACGCCTGAAGGCAGAAGGGCTTGCAGCAAGGCTTGTGCTTCAGGTACACGATGAGCTTATCGTAGAAGCCCCCAAAAGCGAAAAAGAACTTGCAGGAAGAATCCTTAAAGAAGAAATGGAAAACGCGTACGCGTTATCAGTGCCTCTTGTTGTTGATATGAACACTGGCAAGAGTTGGTATGATACAAAATAAAAAAATGCGATGTATATGCTGAAGTGGTATAAAGATAGTAGACACTAAAAAAAACAGTGTCTACTATCTTTTTCTATGTTAAAATAAAAGTAAGGAGGGGATTTTATAGGAAGACCCAAAGGTGGAACAAATACAAATCATAGCAAAGAGCACCAAAACCCCTATCCTTTTTCACAGCGACCAGGGTGTTCAGTACTCATCAGCCGGTTAGAAAATTAAAAAGAAAACCGCCTGTTCAATACAGGCTTGAACAGGCGGTTTAAAAATGTCTTTTTTGTGTCTACAAAGTATTGACTACTTCAGTATATGAATCGCATTTTTTGTTCTTATTTTGCGTATTCGATTGCACGGAGTTCACGGATAACATTTACTTTAATCTGTCCAGGATACTCCATTTCGTTTTCGATTCTCTTAACAATGTCTTTTGCCATCAAAATTGTCTCGTCATCGCTTACTGCATCAGACTTAACCATGATACGAACCTCGCGTCCTGCCTGAATAGCAAATGAACGCTCAACACCATTAAATGAATTTGCAATCTCTTCAAGATTTTCAAGTCTCTTAATGTAGGATTCAAGGTTTTCTCTTCTCGCTCCCGGTCTTGCAGCTGAAATTCCGTCAGCTGCCTGAACAAGACACGCCTCAATACTCTTTGCCTCAATATCACCATGGTGGGCAAGGATCGCGTGGATAACTTTGTCATTTTCTTTATACTTTTTAGCAATGTCACCACCAATGTTTACATGAGAGCCTTCAACCTCATGGTCGATTGCCTTACCGATATCGTGCAGAAGTCCTGCACGCTTTGCAAGGGTAACATCAACGCCAAGCTCGCCAGCCATAAGACCTGCGATATGGGAAACCTCAATAGAGTGCTGAAGAACATTCTGTCCGTAGCTTGTTCTGTACTTAAGACGACCAAGCAGACGAACAAGTTCGGGATGAAGTCCATGAACATGTGTTTCAAAAGTAGCACGCTCACCCTCTTGCTTAATGATGTTTTCAACCTCTTTGGTTGACTTTTCAACCATTTCCTCAATGCGTCCCGGATGGATTCTTCCATCTGTAATGAGCTTTTCGAGAGAGCGTTTTGCAATCTCTCGTCTGACAGGGTCAAATCCTGAAAGAATAACCGCCTCTGGCGTATCATCAATGATTAAATCTACACCTGTCAAAGTCTCAATAGTACGAATGTTTCGACCCTCACGGCCGATAATTCTACCCTTCATTTCGTCGTTAGGAAGAGAAACAACCGATACCGTTGTCTCTGTAACATGGTCTGCCGCACATCTCTGGATTGCGCCTGCAATAATGTTACGCGCTTTTTCTTCCGCTTCTTCTTTTGCCTGTTCCTCAATTGTCTTGATTAACAGCGCCTTGTCATGAACCAATGTTTCCTCTACCTGTGCTAGCAAATATGTCTTTGCCTGCTCAACCGAGAAATCGGCAATTTTTTCAAGTTGCGCCATTTGGAGCTTCTTTACGCGATCTACCTCTGCTTGAAGTTCTTCAAGCTCGGCAAGCTTTTTCTGAATTTCTTCTTCGCGCTTTTCTATCTGCTCTGTCTTTTTATCTATTGTATCTTCCTTTTGCTGCACACGTCTTTCCTGTCTTTGAATATCGTTTCTGCGTTCTTTGATTTCTTTGTCAAGCTCGTTTCTGAGTCTGTGTATATCCTCTTTTGCTTCTATAAGTTTTTCTTTTTTAATGTTTTCAGATTCTTTTTGTGATGTCGAAATTGCTTCGTCCAAGATGCGCTTTGCTTCTTCTTCAGCACTGCCAATCTTGAGTTCTGCGAAGTTCTTTCTGTAATTGTATCCTCGTTTAAACGCAATAATTGATGCAATTATCGCAATAAGCACTAAAACTGAACCTACGATTATTAACTTTAAGTCTATTTTTAACACCTCCTATAAAATTTTTGCACATTATGCTCTGTTATACTAAATTAAATCAAAGAATCAAAAAGATAAATGTATAGCCATTGCTTCTAATCAGAAGTATACACTATAATTCTACACAGATTTAACAAAAAAGTCAAGGGGATTTTGTTGGATTTTTCGATATTTATATTAAGAATTGATTACGAAAAAAGGTGGAATGTCAAGTTTGACATTCCGCCGATAGTTTTTAGCCTGGGGGCCACTGAAGATTTCTTCCTGCAAGCAAATGGAAGTGTATATGTCCTACCGTCTGCCCTCCGTCTTCTCCGCAATTGTTTACAATTCTCCAGCCTTTGTCAGCAAAACCTTTTTCTTTAGCAATTTTTGCCGCAACCGAAAATATATGTCCAACAACCGCACAGTTTTCTTCGCTTATTTCGTTTGCCGATGAGATGTGCACCTTTGGTATTATGATTATATGCACAGGTGCCTGAGGGTCAATATCTAAAAAAGCATATACAATCTCATCCTCATAAACCTTTGTTGATGGGATTTCTCCGTCTTTTATTTTGCAAAAAAGGCAATCGCTCATTCTTTTTACCTCCTATTTAAGCATAGCAGAAACAATGTCATCAACCTTTGCAAGAGCATCGTCAATCTTCATTGCGTCAACTCCGCCACCTTGTGCCATATCGGGCTTACCTCCGCCTCTACCTCCACAGATTGCAGTAATCTCGCGGATGATATTGCCGCAGTGTACGCCGCTCTTTACAGCATCGGGCATTGCCATTGCAATAAATGTAATCTTTCCGTCAGTGTTTGATGCAAGGACAACAACCCCTGACTGCATTTGTGACTTTGCATTGTCGGCCAGCGCCTTCATCTCGTCTGCACCCATGCCGTCAACCTGCGCTGTCAGGACATCCACAACGCCGAGATGTCTAACCTCTGCCATCATATTCTTTGTGCGCATTGCGGCCATTTTATCGCCTATCTGCTCTAACTTTCTCTCAAGCTCTTTGTTGTCATTTACAAGAGCCTCTACCTTTACATCTATGTCTGATGCAGACTTGAGTTTGAGCGCCGCCGCAGTTCTGTTGATAAGGCCCTGCTTCTCGTCTATAAGTTTGAGTACGCCCATACCCGTTACCGCTTCAATTCTGCGGACACCTGCTGCAACACCACTCTCGCTGACAATCTTGAAAAGGCCAAGACTTCCGGTGTTTTTAGCGTGAGTACCGCCACAAAGTTCAAGGCTGTAATCACCCATCTTTACAACGCGTACAGTTGCGCCATACTTTTCGCTAAAGAGGGCTGTTGCACCCATTTTCTTTGCTTCGTCAAGACTCTTTTCACTGCAATCTATATCAAGATTTGCAAGAATCATCTCGTTAACTTCCTTCTCTACTGCAGCAAGTTCATCACTTGTCATTGCAGCAAAGTGTGAAAAGTCAAATCTCATTCTCTCCTCGTCAACATAAGAACCTGCCTGAGCAACATGACCACCAAGCACATTACGAAGTGCAGCCTGAACAAGATGCGCAGATGAGTGGTT